>JAGOMP010000031.1 GCA_017993505.1 Planctomycetota bacterium | reverse complement strand
TTTGGAATTTTAGGTATCGTTTTATTCTTTCTTTATAAATATATGCCCACCATAGGTAATATCTCTATTCTGACATGTTTTTACTATTTTGTTGGAGTAGGAGCTACGTGGATGGTTCTTGTCATTTTCTATGATTTTATTTTAGCTTTAAAACATTTACGAAAATAAATTTATTTAAATATATAAAAAAATCTTGCAAAAAAAGAAAAGAATATTTAAGATATTTACAAGCAAGAGAAAGAATAAAGAATATATCTTTTCTTTTGCATTGTAAACATAAATGAATGAGATTCAACTTTACAAGCAAAAGAAAGAATAAAGAATATATCTTTTCTTTTGCATTTTAAAAATGAACTAATAAGGTTCAAAATAATGAGTATTAAATAATGAGTATTATGTACTTTTTTCAAATCATTAGTATTTAAGATTGGAATAACATGACAGCAAAAGAACTTATTGAATTGGAAAATCGCTATGGTGCTCATAACTATCATCCTCTAGATGTTGTTTTGACAAAAGGCGAAGGCGTTTGGGTCTATGATACAGATGGTAAAAAATATTTAGATTGTTTAAGTAGCTACTCTGCATTAAATCAAGGACATTGCCATCCTCGTCTCGTAAAAGTAATGCAAGAACAAGCTACAAAACTTACATTGACTTCTCGTGCTTTTCGAAATGATCAATTAGGCCCCTTCTGCAAAGAAATTTGTGAATTTACTGGATATGAAAAAGCATTACCTATGAACAGTGGTGCAGAAGGTGTAGAAACAGCAATAAAAGCAGTTCGCAAATGGGGACATAAAGTCAAAGGAATCCCAGAAAACAAAGCTGAAATCATCACTATGTCGGGAAATTTCCATGGCAGAACTACTACTGTTATTAGTTTTTCCACTGAAAATGAATACAAGGATGGATTTGGTCCATTCACACCAGGATTCATTACAGTACCCTATGGCGATTTTGAAGCGCTTGAAAAAGTAGTCAATCCCAACACAGCTGCTATTTTACTCGAACCCATCCAAGGCGAAAGTGGAATTGTCGTTCCTCAAGATGGTTATTTACGAAAAATTTCCGAACTTTGCAAAAAAGAACGCATTATTTTCATTGCAGATGAAATCCAAACAGGGCTAGGGCGTACAGGTAAACTTTTGGCTTGCGACCACGAAGGAGTAAGACCAGATGCTTTAATCTTAGGTAAAGCCTTAGCTGGTGGCTTTTATCCTGTTTCTGTATTTCTTGCTTCTAAAGAAGTGATGGATGTTTTCCGTCCAGGTGACCATGGTTCCACATTTGGCGGTAATCCATTAGGAATAGCCTTAGCTCGTGAAGCTATTCACATTATTTCTGAAGAAAATTTGATCGAAAATGCAACAGTACAAGGCGAATACTTTATGAAGAGACTACGCGATATGAATAGTCCTCATGTTGACATTGTTCGTGGAAAAGGTTTACTCATTGGCGTTGTTCTCAATGAAAAAGCAGGTGGTGCACGTCAATTTTGCGAAGCACTCGAAAAAAGAGGTGTTCTCTGCAAAGAAACACACTATAATATTATTCGTTTTGCTCCTCCTCTTGTCATTAAAAAAGAAGAAATTGACTGGGCAATGGAACAAATTGAAGCTGTTTTAAAATAATATATTTTTCCCTTCCACAGAAATTTTGAGTAATCTCAAAATTTCTGTGGTTCAAACCCTTCTCTATTCCTTGGTAAAATACTATGTCTGAGCTTACTGCAGAAGAAAAATTGTTCTGTAAACTAGCCATTAAATACAATATATTATCAAAATTACAAATAAAAGAATGCTTGCGAAAACGAAAATTTGAAAAAATGCACAAACCGCTTGCCATTTTTTTAATAGAAAACGGCTACCTTACAGATCAAAAACTTGACGAAGTAATGTCTATTCATGAAAAAAATTTAGATGCTTTTTTCGCACGAGGTGCTCAATACGAGTCCACTAGAGATTTTGAAAAAGCCATCATAGACTTTACACGCGTCATCAAGAGCAATCCTTACCATGCTGATGCCTTATTACATCGAGGCAATGCGTACTTAGGAATGCGAAATTATAAAGATGCATTGGATGATTTCAATACCACAATTGAACTAGACTCCACAAACGAAGTAGCCTATGTAAACCGAGGAGTTACATATAATATGATTGGGGAAACAGAAAAAGCTATAGAAGACTTTTCAAAAGCAATAGCATTATCACCCAAATATTCTAAAGCATACTATAGTCGTGGAGTAGCATATCATTTTCAAAAAGACTATGAAAAAGCCATCGCAGACTACACTCAAGCCATTAACTTAGATTCAACTTTAGCAGATGCCTTTAACAACAGAGGCGTACTCTACACTATCTACAAAAAATACGACCTAGCCATTGCAGATTGGGAACAAGCCTTAGTCTTAGAACCAAATTTTACTTCCGTGCGATTGAATCTCCAAGTATTAAAAAGGAAACAAGAAATGATTCAAAATGAAAATGCGATATCTGAATCCTCAGAGGGCGAAGAAAACGCATAAACACTTTACCATCTTAGGAGTCCCCAAGTTTGAGCAAGATACCAATAGGATCAAAATTTCCCCTTGTCAGACCAATTCCACATGAAAATTTTGATTCGGACGCAATAAAAGTATACCAACGATTACGAAATCATCATTACAAAACATACTTTGTGGGCGGCTGTATACGTGACTTACTACTAGGAAGAATTCCCAAAGATTTCGATATAGTCACGTCAGCAAGACCACGTCAAATTCGTCGTATTTTTCCTAACAGTCGTTTAATAGGTCGTCGTTTTTTAATAGTCAATGTATTTTTTGGAACAAAAAATATTGAAGTCACGACATTTCGCAAAAATCCATGGGCAAATAACGAACAACCTATGGAAGAAGAATCTCTTTTACTCAATAATGAAAATGTCTTTGGCACAGAAGAAGAAGATGTACATCGACGTGATTTCACCATCAATTCCATATTGTATGAACCATCCACTCGCACTATAATAGACTATCTAGACGGGCTCGAAGATCTGCAAAATGGCATTATTCGAAGCATAGGCGATCCAGAAAGACGATTCAGCGAAGATCCTGTTCGCATGCTAAGAGCCATTAAATTTAAATCTATGTTTCAATTTGAACTAGAAAAAGAGACAGAAATGGCACTTGCAAAATGTTATCCTAAAATTGCTAAGGCATCTGCGGCACGCCTTCTTCTAGAATTACAAAAGATACTCCGCAGTGGCTATGCATATCCTATTTGCAAAGCTCTTGTAGAATCTAATATTATGGGAGTCATTGGCAAAAGTCTAGACATACTTTGGAAAGAAGAATCTACCTCAGATAAAAAATGGTTAGAAAAAAGCCTTCAAACTCTAGATCAACTTCCTAAGGAAGAACGCTATGCACTCTCAGACGATATACTGATGGCATTCATTGCATTCCCACTTGTTGCCAAGCGAAGACGAGAAAATAGACGAACTGCTGTACCTTCTGACATTTTTTGTCGTGCCATATTAGCAGATCTTACACAAAGTTTTAGCATATCTAAAAAAATGACAGAAAACCTTATAGGTATCATCCGTCTCCAATTTTTCCTTGCCAAAAAACTCAATCTATCCACTCAAATTAAACGGATTCTACGCAATCCTCACTTCACCCAAGCTTGGGAATTTTTTAACATACGAAATAGACACATAGCATCCAAAGCACACATTATACAACATTGGCAAGAACACATACAAACAATCAAACAAGTACAAAATGAAAAAAAACAAAATAAAAGCAAATACACTACAGCAAGCAATGTAATTAAATCAAGTGAGATTACAATATCCAATACAGATAATGAAATAAATAATAGAGTCAACAATATAGACGAAGTAGATGAAACTTCAGAAATAAATGAAACTTCATGGATCAACGAAATTTCAGAAATGAATGAAATTTTGGAAATGAATGAGACAAGTAATACTATAACATCCAATATTAATGAAATGAACAACGTGCAAAACAATGAAACACACAACGTGCAAAACAGTAAAAAAACAAATAGTATTGCTAATAAAACATATAAACAAAATAAAAGAAAAAAACATAAAAAAAATAAAAACAATGTAACAACCAATAAACAAAATAACACAGGACAAAATTCAAAACCAGAACAACTCATTTTCTTTCAAGAAGCATCTGTAGAATTGACGAAAAAATCATAACAATAAACAGAAACAGGAAGTAGCTATAAACATATATAGCTACTTCCTGTAAAATTTATATTTAAAAAAAAACACTTGCTTATGTAAACCGATATCCATCTAAAACAAAGAAAAGAGAGCTCAAAACATGGACAATGCCACACAAAAATACTATGTAGAACATGCTCAAACATACTTTGAAAAAACCAAACAACTCGATATGAAAAAATTTCAAGAACAATTTCATCAACTTCTTCCCCATTCTGCCCATATTTTAGACATAGGTTGTGGCTCAGGTCGTGATCTCAAATACTTTAAAGAACAAGGACATACTGCTATTGGAATAGAAATTTCAAAACCATTAGCACAACTCGCCCAAGAACATAGTCAATGTTTTATACATATTCAAGATTTCCAAAATATACCCTATCCCGACAAAACATTCCATGGAATATGGGTTTGTGCCTCTCTTCTTCATGCAACAAAAGAGGAATTTAATAATACATGGCAAGAGATCTTGCGAGTAACAAAACCAGGAGCTGTAATATTTCTTGCTCTAAAACAAGGTGAAAAACAAACTCGTGACCAAAACGGACGACTCTACTATTACTATGATCCAAAAAATATTACCAAATTTTGCCAACAAAACAATTTGTATGCATTTTTTCAACAGACCACATCAGCAGACAATACAAAATGGATAAACACATATATATATAAACCAAATACAACAACAATTACCCTAAATCAAGCTAAAAATTGGGGGAAAATTGCACTACACCACATAGAAAATGCAGAAGACGAAATCCGTTGGTATATACAGGAAACTTGGGATATAGACCTACATACATATTTACTCTCCACAAATAAAACATGTACACAAGAACAAGAAAAAAAATTTTGGAACTTTTTGCAACAAAGATCTCAATATTGTCCTCTTGCTTATATAATAGGAACACAATCCTTTATGGACTTTACATTTCAAGTCAATCCTAGCGTACTCATCCCACGACCAGAAACAGCTCTCATCGTCGAATATATCCAACAATATCATTCTCATATAAAAACACTTCTTGAAATTGGAACAGGAAGCGGTTGCATTATTATCTCCCTACTAAAATATTTACCGCAACTTCAAGCCACTGGCATAGAAATATCCCTAGAAGCACTAGAAACTACATACCAAAATGCTCAAAATCTACAAGTCCAAGAACGACTCCTTCTACTCCGAGGTGACATATTTTCACCATTATTTCCTCAACCTTATTTTGATATCATTGTATCTAATCCCCCTTATATTTCTCTAGAAGAATACGACACACTTATGCCAGATGTCAAAAATTATGAACCTAGCATTGCCTTACTAGGTGGTTCAGATGGTCTACAATTTTATAAAAAAATTATTTCTCAAAGCCACTTATACTTAAAACAAAACGGACTTCTTATCTTAGAAATGGGCTACCAACAATCTGATCTCATACAACAACTTGCCCATAAACACCATTTAAAAATTTTACAAATCATACAGGATTACGCCAATATCCCTCGCATTATAATCCTTCAAAAATAAACCTTTTTTAGAGGTAATTTATAAAGTCATTTATACTATTTTCAACTACTCTCAAAAAATCTCAAATCTTTAATATAGGAGTAAGAAAAAATGATTTATTTTATTCTAGGTTACGTAATATTGTTATTTGCTGTAGCCATATGGAAAAGCATCCAAGTCAAAACCCAAGACGACTTCATGGTAGCTGGACGAAGTGTTCCCACCTACCTACTTATAGGCACACTGGTTTGTACATGGATCGGTTCAGGTAGCTTATTTGGCGGAGCAGGTTTAGCATTTCGCAATGGAATTTCCGAATTATGGATGAGTGCAGGAGCTTGGGTAGGCATAGTCCTTATATTTTTCCTTGCACCTAAAGTACGAGCATTAGCCGAGTACACTGTATCAGATATATTAGAAAAACGATATAACTTACAGGCACGAATTTTGGGGACTGTTGCAGTTATCATTGCTTATATGTCCATTGTTGGTTACCAATTCAGAGGTGGCGGACGACTATTAGAAATTCTCACAGATGGTCAAATGACAGCAACACAAGGTGCACTCATTACCATGGTAGTTACTATTGTATTTACACTCCTTGCAGGCATGCTTTCTATTGTTGCCATTGACCTTTTTAATGGAATCATGATGACATTAGGAGTACTCATTGCTCTACCTTTACTTCTTGGGAACTTTGGTGGGAGCATTGTTGGAGGAATCAATAAAGTAGTTGAAACACTGCCTCAAGAACACTTCACTGTATTTGGAAGACATAATTTTTGGTGGGCAATGGGAGTATTCTTTCCTACATTCTTTCTACTTCTTGGTGAAAGTAGTATGTACCAGAAATTCTTTTCTGCTAAAAATGAAAAAGCAGCACGAAATGCAGTCATTGGAATGGTTATTGGAGTTGTCATTATTGAAACAGCCCTTTGTCTAGTTGCTGTAGTAGGAAGTGCAATCTATCATGGAGCAGAAACATTTATGGTAGATGGAGTTATCAGTGCTCCCCTTACAGAATGTATCATTCTTAAAGTTGCTCAAGAAAAACTTCCACTATTGGCTGGCAGTTTACTCATGGCTGCAGCTGTTGCCATTATCTTATCTACAGCCAACACATTCCTTATGATTCCATCTACCAATATTACACGCGATATTTACCAACGCCTTATCAATCCAAAAGCATCCAATAAAACTATTGTATGGATTCAGAGAGTTTTCATTGTTATTTTAGGAATTTCGGCATATATAGTAGCTACCTACTTTAAAACTATTTTAGACATGGCATTTTATGCTTATACTATGGTAGGAGCAGGCATCACTCCAGCTCTTCTTGCCGCATTTTTATGGAAACGAGCAACTCCTAAAGGTGGTGCTGCATCGATTGCAGTTGGCATCATCACAACTATGATTGCTGCAACATTCATGAGTAGTGAATACATTATCTACCCAGCGGCCATCGCCTCTATACTCACATTAATCATTGTTTCACTCTGCACACGTGATAAAGAAAAAAAATACTTACAATTTTTCCCAGATACTAATGAAACAACTGAACAGGAAGAAGTTCAAGAAACAACTGAACAGGAAGAAGTTCAAGAAACAACTGAACAGGAAGAAATTCAAGAAACAAATGAATAGAAGTTAATGTAGAGTATTAATATTTTGTGTGAACAACGATGCTAAAATATTTCATGCATCCCACACCTTGTAGTGACTACTTGGAAGATCATATACGTTATGATCTTCCAAGTAGTTCACTACTCATAGGTGTGTTCAATAAACGACCTTCATATGGTGTACGACATTATAGAAGGTTCAGTCCATATATAATTCACTATTTAAAACGACCTTCATATGGTGTACGACATTATAGAAGGTTCAGTCCATATATAATTCACTATTTACAACGACCTTCATGTGGTGTTCGACATTATAGAAGGTTCAGTCCATATATAATTCACTATTTACAACGACCTTCATGTGGTGTTCGACATTATAGAAGGTTCATTCCATATATAATTTACTATTTAAAACGACCTTCATGTGGTGTACGACATTGTGGAAGGTTCAGTCCAGATATAGAAAAATTCAATATATGATTCAATATTTTTTAGGTATTCTAGATGAAAAAATTTTTAAAAAACAATATATATTATCTTTTAACAAGTTTGCCTATTATTCTCGTTCATCTTCCTTTTTATTTAGGAATTGTTTTAGTTTTTTTTGTATACACACCTTTTTATTACCTATGTTCACGTATTAAAAATATTCGACAAGGCATATATATAGGTTGTTTTTTAGGAATTTTAATCACTGTAATCGATCTATTATGGGTATCTTGGTATCAGCCTCAGCCTATTTTTATATTTTGTTTAGTCGTTCTATATGAAATATTGGTTTGGACTTGTCATACAATACTTACATATAAAACAATTACCTCACGATTCCCTTGGTTAGCAATTTTTTCTTTTACTTTCATAGAATGGCTTCAACGAGAAAATCCAATTTTTGCTTCTGCGTATATGCAAACTCCAGACATTGCATCCCGCAATCTTTATTTAATACAAACAAGTCAAATATTTGGCTATACAGTGTTTTCTATTCTTATTTGTGCTAGTAGTTATTTTATTTATCGAAACATTGAACAGTATCAACAAACAAAACAAATTCAAAAAAAACCTATTTTTATATATTGTTCTATTATTTTAGTATTTCATGTATATGGAGTATATATTTATCACACTACCTATACTACAAAAACTGCGAATATTGCTGTTATTCAAGAACAAATGACTACAGAAAATTTTGAGAAACTTTGGAAACAAATAGAAAAAAAACAACCTAAATATGTTTTTTTAGCAGAAAATGCATTGTATGGTTGTAGAAATAAACAACATGAATGGCTTATGGATGCAGAAAGTGTCTATCAAAAAAAATATGAATGTAAACTGACACCTACACAGATTCAAAAACATTTACAAAAACTAAATTTTCCCATAACTATTATTAGTGGTCTTTATTTGTATATTTATGAAGAATCAACATACCCAGAAAATTGGGATACATATCCTATTAACCAACTTCCTTACCAAACAGCGATCTGCCTGATAACAAAAACAAAAATGGAGATTGTAGATAAACTCATACCAGCTCCACAAGGAGAGAAACCACTAAGCAGTATTTTGCCATTTTTAAAATACACAAAATTATATGCAAATGAAAAAGTAAAATTTCGAACATGCAATCCTAAACCAACATTGCAGATACTGTCTGATTTTATAATTGCAGTATGTATATGCTATGAACATATGTTCCCTGATATATGGGAGAAGAAAAATTTAAATAATATGACTAACATTGCGTTTCAATCTGCATATGCTACTACAGATCCTGTTGGTAGATCACCAATAGAACATTATCAAAGTGGAAATCGTCGTATATTTTTAGCAGCAAGACACCATTGTCCTTATCTATATGTAAATTGCTGTCATAGCGAATATATTTCAGCGAATGGAACGCTTCAATACTCTTCTACCTCTGAACCAATTTTGTTTTGGAATATTAATTTTTAAAATTTTTTTTGATTATATTTTTAGACTCCAATGTCAGAGACTGATTTTTCAGTTTCTGACATTTTTTTTTGATTTTATTTTCTTACATGTTCAAAAGTACTTGTCCAAAAGTTAATTATAATAGGATTAAGATGTGAAAAGTACTTGTCCAAAAGTTAATTATAATAGGATTAAGATGTAAAAAGTATTTGTCCAAAAGCTAATTATAATAGGATTAAGATGTAAAAAGTACTTGTTCAAAAGTTAATTATAATAGGATTCAGATGTAAAAAGTACTTGTCCAAAAGCTAATTATAATAGAATTAGGATGTAAACAGTACTTGTCCAAAAGCTAATTATAATAGAATTAGGATGTGAACAGTACTTGTCCAAAAGCTAATTATAATAGAATTAGGATGTGAACAGTACTTGTCCAAAAGCTAATTATAATAGAATTAGGATGTGAACAGTACTTGTCCAAAAGCTAATTATAATAGGATTAGGATGTAAACAATACTTTTCTAAATACTCTGTATCATAAAAATACAAAGAATTATTTTTTAATATATAAAGGAGATAGTTATGCTATGTAAAGTTATGACGTTTGCCTTATCTGGTCTAGAGGCAACTTTGATTGAAACACAAATAGACCTAAGTGGGAAAGCTCCTAAATTTTCTATCATTGGTTTGCCTGACGGTGCTCTTCGCGAAGCTAGGTATCGAGTAAAAATTGGGCTAAGAAATGCAGGCTATTACTTTCCGTACAATCGAGTGATTGTTCATTTAACTCCAGCAAATTTGAGAAAAAAGGGAGCACAATATGATTTACCAATGGCAATGGGAATTTTAGTTGCAAGCCAACAACTCCCTAATCGTGGCATTGATGACGTTATTTTTGTAGGTGAAATGGGGCTAGATGGATCTATTTTACCAGTTCCAGGAGTCATTGCTATGGTAGAAGCTGCCTACCGAGCTGGATTTAAGAAAATGATTGTGCCAAAAGCCAATGCAGTGGAAGCTGCTTTTTGTGATTTAGTGCAAATATATCCTGCAGCTCATTTGCAAGATGTTGTTGCATATGTTATAAATTGGAAAAGTGCAGTGCCTTTTACTCCTTGTGTAAAATCTACCCCGCCTGTAGATAGCAAAGACTACTCAGGAATGGATTACTCAGAAATTGTTGGGCAAGAATATAGCAAGAGAGCTATGCTAATATCTGCGGCTGGATGCCATCACTGTTTAATGATTGGATCACCAGGAGCTGGGAAAACAATGTTGGCACAACGATTACCCACAATTTTACCTCCATTATCTGTTTCTGAATCTATGGAAACAACACGCGTGCATAGTATTGCAGGAATTTTACCAAAAGGAGTGGGACTCATTACTACTGCTCCCTTTCGATCGCCACACCATACTACAAGTGCCATTGGAATTGTCGGAGGAGGTTCTGATCCTCGTCCTGGTGAATTAAGCTTAGCCAATCATGGTGTTTTATTTTTAGATGAATTTGCAGAGTTTTCACGAAATGTCTTAGAAGTGTTGCGGCAACCATTGGAAAGTGGCTCTGTGACCATTGCACGTGCTAAAGAAACAGTTACCTATCCAGCACATTTTTTACTCATTGCAGCGATGAATCCTTGTCCATGTGGTTATTTGTATGATGCTGTTCTTCCTTGTACTTGCACTTCGCATGCAATTCAATCGTATCTTCAAAAAATTTCTGGGCCATTATGGGATCGATTTGATTTACAAGTTCAAGTAGATCGAGTTCATTTTCGAGATTTAATGTCAAATTCTACTGGAATTTCGTCAGCAGTGATGCGTGAAAAAGTTTTACAAGTTCGGGAAATGCAAAAAAAACGTTGGGCACCGTACAAGTTTTCTTACAATGCAGAAATTCCTGTGCGTTTATTAAAGAAATTTTGTGCTATAGATGCCACGACAGAAGAACTTTTACAAAAAGCTATGGAACAGCGAGGTTTTTCTGCAAGGGCTTTGCATAAAATTTTACGAATTGCTCGCACTTTAGCAGATTTAGACAATAAAGAAAAACTTTCTATGGCTCATGTAGCAGAAGCTCTTCAGTATCGTGCACTTGACAACTTTCAAGTAGCTGTTAATATTCCTACTGGGCTTCTCTCAAAATCTTCTCAGAAAAAAATATAATGTTTCTATGTTGTATAGTTTTATGGCATATTTCAATTTTTTTATATTGTTGTATGCCATTTTTTAATTGTTTAGATCATGTTGTACAATGTGTAACATTTTTCATCGGATGCATGAATAAAAAAATTGTACATTTTGCGTCGGATGCATACAAGATAATGAGGGAGAAGGTGTATGATAAAAAAAATTTGTGATACTGTAAAAAAACGATGGGAAGGCTCTACGTATAAAAAAAATTTTAAAATTTTTTTTATACGTTTTTTTGATCCTATCTTAAAACTAGGTGCTTTCCTTGCACCTAGAAAAAAAATACTAGATAGACTATTTTTATTAGTAGAGAATGAATGGGATTATGTAAAAAAACCTTGGCAAAATGTGATGTCAAAACCGTGTGTTTTTTTTGCTTTATTTTTTATTTTTGGAATTGTAGTGGGATGGCATTACCAAGTTACAGAATGGATAGTTTTTTTGTGTTTATGTTTTATAGTATGTTTATGTTGGCGTTGGAAAATTTGGTTATTTTTAGTTATATTTTTTTTAGGCATGTGGCGTGTTTCATGGGAATATCGTAAACATCCTGAATGTAAACAACCATGTTTAGTAAAAATTGTAGGTGTAGTTACTGAGTCACCTTTTCCCATTTCATGGATTCAAGGACAATCAGACCATGAACGTTGGTATAAAAATTCATTTCAAATTCATGCTAAATCTATTTTACAAGGGAATGTTTGGATTGATTTTCCAGTGGGGGTGAATGTTGTAATAGAAGGCTATGTAGAATTACATATAGGAGATGAAATTGAAATTTTTGGCTGGTTAAAAGAATTGTCGCCACCTAAAAATTTATATGAATTAGATCATCGTTCTTTTCAATATTCTCAAGGTGTGCATTATAATATGTTTGTGAAATTTACAGAACATATCCTTGTTTTAAAAAAGAATCGTTCTGGAATATGGTATAGGTTAGATGTATTGCGAAAACAATATGCAGAATGGATTTTTGAAAAAGTTGATAGAAAAACTGCTGCTTTAGTAGTAGCATTAGTTTTAGGATTTCGTATTAGTTTAGATGAAAATATTTTGCAAGATTGCATTCAAACTGGAGTTGTGCATTTGTTGGCAATTTCTGGTATGCATATTTCTATAGTTGCATTATTTTTTTATATATTTTTACAATATTCTGGTTTACGGTATTGGTTAGCATCGTTACTTGTTATAGTACTATGCATTGTATATGCGATGTTAGTAGGTTGTCAAGTATCAGTTGTTCGTGCTACTGTTTTAATTTGTGTTTATGTATCGAGTTTATTATTTGTTCGTACTACTTCCATTGAAAATACGTTAGCATTGGCAGCTTTATTAGTTTTATTATGGAAACCATTAGAAGTGTTTCAACCTGGATTTCAATTGTCTTGGTCAGCATGTTATTCGATTATAAAAATTTATAGTCCAAATTTTGTACAATCTCGATCTTACATAAAATCTACATGGTGGCAGACTATTTTATTGTATTGTCATAAATCTATTCTCTTGTCCTTGACTATTTTTTGGGGTACTTCTTTATTAACAGCTTACCATTTTTATTCTATTCATCTTTTAGCGTTTCTTGGCACTATGGTTTTAATGCCTATCATTATATTGTTGATTTTTTGCACATTATTGTTTTTGTTCACATTTTTTAGTTATGGCTGGGGTGGTATTTTGTTGAGTTTTTCCCTAGATTTTTTATCCAATATATTTTTCTATATTGTATCATTTTTTTCTATATTGCCAGGAAGTGCTTTATATTGGATTCCTCCTTTGGTGAGTTGTGTTATATTGTTTTATTTTATTCTTATTATATATCCTTGTAAAAATATATGGTTTTGGCTTATTTTTTCGTTTGTTTGTTTATTTTCTGGTCATTATTTTCGAGAAAAACAAGTGCAATGTCCAGAAATTTTTGTATTTTCTATTGGAAATGGAAGTATAAATTATATTTCTTTGCCTGAGAATAAACATATTTTATACGATTGTGGCTCTATGATACAAGGTGTAGGGAAGCGAATACTCATTCCTTTTTTAGCAAATAAAGGAATTCGAAAATTAGATGCTGTTATTTTATCTCATCATGATGTTGATCATTATAATGCGTTAGATGCTCTTGTAGGAAAAATTTTTATAGAACGAGTCTATGTGAACCAAGCTTTTTTTGATTCTGGTCAGAAACTATTGCAAACCCTTCAACAATATGGAACAAAAATTGTTCTTGCTAAAGATGAAGAATATCTTTTTTCTTATTTACAATTTTTAGATCCGGGAAAGTATATACAAAGTAGATCAAATAATGAACATTCTTTATTTATATTAGTAGAAGGAATAAAAACAAGCTTACTCTTTACAGGTGATGCAGAACATGTTGCATGGGAAGAATTTTTGAAAAACTATCACCTTACAACAGTAGATTATTTTCAAGTTCCTCACCATGGTTCCTTTGTAAAAAATATGGAACAAGTATTGAAAAAAATTCAACCTCGACAAGCATTTATTTCTTCTGCACAATCTTTTCCGTCTTCAACAACATTGGAATTATATAAACAAATGAATATTCCTATTCAAACAACTTATGAGGATCATATGTTGTATTTTAAAATAGAATGAACTATAGAATTTATTTTTTATGAAAAATTAAAGTATTTTAAGTATAAAATTAGACAAATATAATGGTAATTTAATGAAATATAATGGTAATTTAATGAAATATAATGGTAATTTAATGAAATATAATGGTAATTTAATGAAATATAATAGTAATTTAATGAAATATAATGGTAATTTAATGAAATATAATGGTAATTTAATGAAATATTTGTTACAATTTTTTTTATTTTTTACATAAGACGTATAAAAAAACAAAATTATGATTAGGTTTGTATTATGGCGAATTTTCAACATCATTTAGTAGCTGGAATTGCATTTAGCTCTGTTTGTTCTGTTGCAGGATATTTGCATTTTGGTTTATCTGAAGTGCAAGCATTATCAGTTATGACCATTGGTACTACTGCATCTATTGCTCCAGATATTGACCATTCAATAAGTGTACCTGCAAGAATTTTGTTTGATGTTTTGGCGATTTTATTGCCTATTATTGCATTGCCATATTTATATTTAATTCCATATTTAAATTTACCTAAATTTACAAGACCAAAAGATTTTCATATTGGTTTTGCTCTAGAAGAATGGATCGTATATTTTTCTATTAGTTATATTTTTATAAAATTTTTCTTATTTAAAATATTCACAGCTTGTACAGTACATCGTGGGATTTTTCATAGTATTCCAGCTATGATTATTTTTGGTCAATTATTATATTTATCATTTGCACATTTAGAGGAACAACAACAAATTTTCATGGGAGTTGTATCTGGACTTGGATATGGTGTTCATTTAGTTATGGATGAATTGTATAGTGTGGATTGGCAAGATAAAAATATTAAAAAATCATTTGGCTCTGCTATAGATTTTGGGAATTTTAAAGAATTATCAACTTGGCTTGCATATTTAATTTTAGGTGGTTTAAGTTGGATTATTTATACGACCCTATAGTACAAGAGGTATCATATGCATGAAGAAATAAAAGTGATTTTTGTAGGATTTTTTCATTTTACAGAGTCATTTGGTTTAGATGTAGAATTTACATTAAACAACCTAGAACCACAAAAAGATTGTGATGGAAATTTATACCGTTTCCATGCAGAACATATTCAAATTAGAGAGTCTTCTATTAAGGAAGAGAAAAAATATGACATCATTATAGATCGTGGATCTTGTTTTTTCCCTTATGCCATTGACATTGTTCCACGTATGTGTTTTCAAAGTACATATTTTGTGAATAATCCATGGAGTTTTCAATATTTTTTAAATAATAAATATGCAGGATATGGAATGGCACATGATATAGGAATTTCTGTTCCTAAAACATATATTTTACCAGCCAAAACTCATTCCATGGTTTTATCACAAAGTCATTTATTTTATCATGAATTTTTTGATTGGAAAAAAATTGTTACAGATATTGGCTTTCCCTGTTTTATAAAGCCAGCAAATGGAAAGGGAGGTATGGGGGTTCGCAAAATTTACGATCTACAAGGATTAATTGCAGAGTATGATAAAAGTGACAAAGAAATTTTATTAGTTCAAAGTTACGTGCATTCTCCTCATAATTGGCAAGTTCGTTGCCTTTGCATTGGACGTCAAATTATTCCTATTAAATATCAATTTAAAAAAAATGATAATGCAGTGTATATCCAAGACGACAATTTTTTAACAGAGGAACAATACCAAGAAATTATCAATATTTCACAAGTACTCAATAGACTTCTGGGATATGAAATGAATGCAGTGGAATTTATCATAGATGAACAAGGGAAACCCTGGGCAATTGATTTTAATAATCCAGTACCTGATGCTCGTAGAGCAGTATTGACAGATTACTACTACACAAAATATAAGAATGCCCTTATCCAGCGAATTCAAGAAATTGCTTCTGAACACATTCCGCCCAATTTTATTCCCAATTTAGATCCATATTTTGCAATCGCTCAACTTCCCATTTCTCGCCAAGAAAAATTTGAAAGAGCATTGCAAGAGGCAAGAAAATTTTTTTACAATACATGTTCTATGAATTAGTATAGTGCGTTTCTAACTATAGTGTTAGGTATGTATGAGGCACTTTTATGTCTATAATATAACAATGGTGTTTAACACTGTTTATTTTTATATTAGGTATTCCATTTGTACCTATAATATAACAACGGTGTTCAACACTATTTATTTTTGCTATTTATATCGGTATCAAATTTATAACGACAATGTTATAATTATATCAATTACTATGAACAATCAAGCCACGCATATGTATTTTTGCTATTTATCTTAATGTTACATATATGTATTTTTACTACTTGTATTTGTATCAGATATTGTTCTTGTTGCTATGTATATCGATGTTTGAACAGTGTCTGATACTATAAAGAACACTGTAATATCCATTTTTATTTTTTTAAATATGCTTCGTGGTGGCGACGTCGTCGGCTAACGAATTGTTCTGCTGTATTGTCTGTAACAATCTCATAAAGAAGTGCTTGTTTATTATTATATTTTCTTAAGATTCGCCCTAAACGTTGGACATGTTCTCGAACACTGGCACTTCCCGAGAGAATAATTCCAATGTTAGCTGCTGGAACGTTGACTCCTTCGTTTAAGA
Source organism: Planctomycetota bacterium (assembly GCA_017993505.1). GTDB lineage: Bacteria > Planctomycetota > Uabimicrobiia > Uabimicrobiales > JABWCH01 > JAGOMP01. Next base: position 16,575 of record JAGOMP010000031.1, on the reverse strand, counting down.
CTTTGGAGGTAGCAAGGATTGTGTAGGTTCCTTTGTTAAATCCTAAAAGATATTCTCGACGTTCTTTTGTTTTTGTTTGGTGTGTAATAACAGGAACAAGAAATTCTTTAGAAATATAATATGCTGTGGCATTGTCTTGCGTAAAAATAAGAATGCGTTGATTTTTATGCTTTTTTAATAGATTCGTAAGTATTTTTATTTTTGCTGGTGCAGCGTATGTAATTTCTTTTTGTTTTCTATATGCTAAAAATGCTTCTCTTCCTTCCTTACTTCTACTAGTTTCAATAATAAATCTTGCCCAATTTCTGCTAATATTAATGCGGCGGCTTCGTAGAAAATTTAAATATTTTGTTCTATAATGTTGATATTCTTGTCGTTCTTCTTGGGAAAGTTGAGCTCTAATTTCTATGACTTCGTAATCTGCTAAATATTGACCAGACATTTCAGTAATTGATTTTCGATAAATCAGTGGTCCAATGAGATTATGCAGTTGATAATGTCCACCATCGACTCGCTCTGGCGTTGCACTCAGACCTAATCGATACGGTGCAATGGAACATTCCGCAGACATTTTATATGTGGGACTAGGTAAATGATGGCATTCATCATATATGATGAGTCCATAGCGATTTCCTAGATGTTCCATATGACGGTATGCTGAATCATATGTCGTAATTGTAATATCACTAGGTTCATAGTATCCACCACCAATTAAACCAATTTTTGCATCTGGAAAATGTGTTTTTAATACATCATACCATTGGTGCATTAAATCTATCGTAGGAACAACAATCATTGTACTCCTACAGGCAACAGCAATTGCTAAAACTCCTACATATGATTTGCCTGTACCTGTTGGTAAGACAATCACACCTCTTTTGTACGCATTTATCCAGGCTTGTATGGCTTCTTTTTGAAAAGGAAATGGTATGACAGTAGGTTGTGGTAAATCTAACTGTTTATATTGACGTGCTTGGTCATCATATTGCAAACGATGATCATATAATATTGTAATTAAAGAATAGTATTGATATGCAGGCATTCTATAACATCCTGTTCGAAGATCCCATTGACAATATGGAATGTCTCGAATAAGGTAAGCATATTCATTACCATCTATTGTTAAAGTTCCTTGATCAAATTTTATACTAATCATGTGTTTATCTTTACAATGAGGAAAGAAATTGTTTTTTAAAGTTCCAATAAAATGGAACATTTATTTTACATAAGGAAATATATAACAGGAATGGGAAGTTTATTATTTTAAATAAGGTAATATAATAGAAAAGAACGTTTATTTTAAATAAGAAAATACAATAGACATGAAAGTTTATTATTTTAAATAAGGTAATATAACAGAAAAAAACGTCTATGTTAAATAAGAAAATGTAATAGACATGGAAAGTTTATTATTTTAAATAAGGTAATATAATAGAAAAGAAGATATTTTTTTCAATGATTCGATAATGTGGTTTATAATATTGATTATATTTTTTACTATGATGGATCGTATATTGTTTTTTTTGTAATTTTTCTTGAATGAACTGTTTATCTTGTTCATAATTTATTAAAGAAAGATTCAAATTTTCAATAATTTTTTGAATTTCATTCCATTCTTCTATCCATTCTTCATGAGTGGGAGGTTGAATTCCATGGACACTTTTTACAAACGAATCAAAAAAAATATGGTAAGGAATTATATTTTGTTTAATTAAAGAAAGCGATACACGATAATAATTGCCTCTCCATCCTGTTTTTTCATATAAAATGCTAGATTCTATAGGTGTTTGTTCTAGTTCATTTTGTAAATATTTATGAGCTGTTTGCAAATCAGTGATAAGATGTCCTGGACCAAAACGGTCTTGAAAGAAATTTTTATAATAATCTTGCAATGTTGATTGAGGATATACATGAAATTGTTCTAAAACTGCTTTTTGAATTTGTGATGTTCTTTCTTCACTGATTATGTAAGTTCCCATGATCATACAAAAAAATATAACAAGAATAGATTTTCTCATGAACTTTCCTTTTCTATATTAAAAACAGATTCTTCCTATGAAAGACACCATATTGTATATGATAATAAAAAAACATGTTCGTACTACAACGAACATGTTTTTTTAGATAGATTTATAGGAAAACTATTTAAGTTTTTCAGATGCAATTTTTTTGAGGATTTCGCTTCCCCAATAAGAAGAATGAGAAGGAGCATATTGTGTGTAGTTCATATTGATTACTTTTCCAATAATTTGTGAACCACTAATACCCATAGCTCTTGTTGCAGATATTTTTAAAGATTCAGCGAGCATTTTATCAAGTTCAGATGTGGGAGTCCAACCATTGGCAATTTTTTTCTCTAAGTTTGCTAAGTAGGCACGTTGTTCTTCCCATGATTTTTTTAGCCAAGCTTCCAGTTCAGCATTGCGGTTGTATTCTAGTTCTTCCCTTCCCTTGCCAAAAAGCCAATAATACAGCGTGTATAAATATTTTAAAATTCCATCTTTTTTTGAGTGATAGACATATTGAGCTTTACCAAATCTATATGTTCCTGGAAAATCTGTTGTGTGGGCATTGCTATGAACAGCTGGAGCCATTAAGCAAAGATTTCCCCAAGGAAGGTAAGGAGCTTCTGGGCAAGCAAGTGTATCTAAAAGAACTCGTCCACCTAAACTGTGGCATACTACATGGATTTTTCGACCATTGCCGTTGTAGAATTTATTGATTTCTGTGAGTGCATAGACTAAGTATTCACCAGCTTTATTTGCATTTTTAATGGCTGTACCAAACCAAATCACTTTAGATGGCCAATGGAAACCAATATAGTTACGATCTCCTAAAATAGGTTTCATAATATTGACAGCACCACTATATTGACTTTTTGCACCATTGAAATCATTCATATAGCCGTGAATGTAAACAATGGTATCTACATTAGGATTAAAACTATGGATAACATCAGTTAAATTCATTTTAGAAGGGGAAGATAGATAGGTTTCATTGCTATCTGCTCGAACCATCACTAAACTTCCCGAAGCATTTGCCCATATAAGACAAATGAAAAGCAATAGAAAAAATTTTTTCATACTTATAATTCCTAAATAAAGAATTTTGTATTGAATAGACAATGATAATAAAACAGTATATTATGAAATAATATATTATAAAACAATATATTATAAAAAATTTTAAATTTTATATATTATAAGAAATTTTTTTTTTAAAACAATAGAAAAGTTCATCAATGTCTTGTATCCTATGCTTTATTTTTCTCCTAATAAAGAACAATCTATAATCAAAACATTTTCCTTGTAAGAGTATCGTATTTTTCAGAAAGTTTTTTCTCTGAGATACTATAGGGCGTCTTTTCTTGTAAGAGTATCGTATTTTTCAGAAAGTTTTTTCTCTGAGATACTATAGGGCGTCTTTTCTTGTAAGAGTATCGTATTTTTCAGAAAGTTTTTTCTCAGAAATACTATAGGGTGTTTTTAATTCTTGAGCAAATAAAGAAACTTTATATTCTTCAATCATCCAACGGTATTCCATGAGGCTATTTGCATATGGAGTTCGAAAAAGAACAGGAGCAGATTCTACTAAATTTTGTATATGCGGAAGAACTTCTTGCCATTTTTTCTGATCTTTATTAGGGTCTAAAAATCCTCGTTCTAAACGAAGTTGCAATGCTTTTAAATATCGTGGATAATGTTTTAATTGATTGGCAGATGTGCTTGTTAAAAATTGTCTAGGAAATAAGCTTCGCAAACTATATTTAATCTGTTCAATCATATCTGCTGTAGTTTTTGTTTTTGGGCTGTATTTTTGTTGTTTGAGTAAGTATTGCACTTCATCGTATTCATCTAAAATATCATCTAAAATGTCTGTCCATTGTTCAACCCACGTATTGATTTGACATTGTATTTCTTTTTTTCTTGCTAAAAAATCTTTTTCTGTGCGGATGAATTTTTCTGCTGTAGGAAATAATGTTTTTTGTAAACAATAAATACTTTCTGAAACAAGATTGTCTGATAAATTATATTTTTTGAAATCTTCTATAATATCTTTAGAAAAGAAAAGTGCTTTTTCCAATTTACGAAGGTCTGGAGCCAATGAGAATTGCAATAACGCAGAAATTGCTTGCCCAGAATATTTAGTAGCTTCTTCTAAAGAGTGAAAAATAGTTCGATTCACTTGATTGTTTTGAAATTCTAATCCCACATATGCACGATGTTGCATTCCACCTTGAAAAGGTGTAAGTTCTATATATTCTGGCAAATTTCCACAGTTCCAAGAACGTACATTAGGTAAAAACCATTTTCTCATAGCACGTTGCCAATCTGGACATACTTTCCCCACACGAATCTGACGTTGTAATTTTTCTAAATCTCTTCCTTTTCCTAATATACGACCATCTGGTCCTTCTACAATAAAATAATATGTAAGGTAATTTGATATCTCCTCAATATCCCAATTTTGTCGTTGCACCTTTGTATTATATTTTTTTTCAATTATTTTTTCTAAAGTGTCTAAAATGTTTTCTTCGCTAGGTTGAATTTCTTGAAAAATTTCTTTGGCACGATCCGCTACAGGTGTAATTTTTCTTCTAATGTCTTTATCTAAAGATTTTAACAAAGATAAAATTTTTGTTTCTAGCCAAGCTGGAATCGTCCAAGAAAGAGCATCTGCTGACAATTGTCCTAATAATTCATCGGGAATATGAACAGTAACACCGTCCAATTCTCCACCAGGATCAAAAATATATGACAAATCCAACTTTCGACTCCCAAGATAAAGAAAATCAGGGTAAATGTTTTCATCAATTTCAATATTTCCATCACATACATGATGCCAAGACATGCGAAAGTTTTTATCATTAGGATGTTGTAATAAATATCTTTGCAATTCAGCAACATTGACTACATCAGGAATGCATTCTCTATAAAAATCTTCTCGTACATATTCTTCTGTCAAAAGATTATGCTTTCGTATTTTATTTTCCACACCAATGACAGTGTTTTGCAATTTTAGATTGTCACATAAAAATGGAATGCCAACATCTATCAAACCTCGGACAAGTCCTTCTAAAATAAAGACTTCTCGTGAAATTTTTCGATTTATTCGACCATAATGAACGCTACGACCTTCCACAATCACAAGCCCCCATAAAGAAACTTTTTCCGTAGCATTGACATGTCCAGCTTGTCGATTCCATCTCACATCAGAATAAGAATACGATAACATTTTACCAGCTAATGGTTCAATCCATTCTGGCTCAATTCTTGCTACAGTGCGAGCAAATAAGCGACTTGTTTCTACAATTTCTGCGGCAACAATCCATTCTGGTTGCACATTAAATAATGTTGACCCTGGGAAAATCATGACTTCTTGATTTTGGCGAGCATAGTATAAATTTTTTGTTTTTTTATGACAAATATAACATAAAAAGCCACTTAACAAAGCCTTATGTACAGCAGCATAGTCAGGCGGATTGTCACTTAATTTTAATTTTTTTTGCTCTTCTAAAATTTCATATAATTCTTCGTATAGATCGCACCATTCTCTCATTCTTGTATACGATAAAAAATTCTCTTTACAAAATTTTCGTATTTTATTTTGTGTTTTAAAACTATTCCATAATTTATGGTATGTATTCCAAAGATTGACATACGTTAAAAAATCTGATTCTTTATGCATAAATTGGCGATGTTTTTCTTCGGCTTCTCCTATTTTATCTAATGGACGTTCTCTTGGATCTTGGATCGTAATACCAGACACAATAATCAATACTTCCCATAGGGAATCTAATTTAATGGCAGCTAATAAAATACGTGCTGTACGAGGATCTGTTGGCAATTTTGCCATTTCTCGTCCTAAATGTGTCAATTCCTGTTTTTCATCTAGTGCACCTAGTTCGAATAAAGTCTGAATTCCTTCTTTGATAGATGCTTGCGAAGGTGGATCTAGAAAAGGAAACGTTTCTAAATTTCCCATACGAAATGCAGCCATACGCAAAATTACTTCTGATAAATCAGAGCGACGGATTTCAGGAGATGTAAATTTTTCACGAGAAAGGTAATCATCTTCGCTATACAAACGAATACAAACTCCATCTTCCATACGTCCACAACGCCCTTTTCGTTGATCTGCACTACTTTGTGAAATGGGTTCAATGGGCAACCGTTTTGTACGAGTACGAGAACAGTAGCGACTGACACGTGCAAAACCACTGTCAATTACGTATCGAATTCCTGGAATTGTTAGGGAAGTTTCAGCAATATTTGTAGAAACAATAATCTTCCGCTTTTCTTGACGTTCAAAAATAAGATTTTGTTCTACAGCACTTAAACGACCAAAAAATGGCAGTACAAGTGCATCACACCAATTTGCACCTTTTAAACGATCCACAGTTTCTCGAATGTCTGCCTCCCCAGGCATAAAAATTAAAATATCTCCTGAATTCTCTACTTCTAATAAAAACTTGACTGCATCGATCGCAGCATCAATAAAAGTCACATCTCCTTCTTCTTCTAATTCTTTATCTACAGGATGATAAAACACTTCTACTGGATACATACGACCAGAAACTTCTATCATAGGTGCATGATTAAAAAAATGAGAAAACGCATAAGGATCAATGGTGGCAGAAGAAATAATTACTTTTAAATCAGGACGACGTGGCAATAAATTTTTTAAATACCCTAAAATAAAATCAATATTTAAACTACGTTCATGTGCTTCATCAATAATTAACACATCGTATTCTAACAAATCACGGTCACGTTGAATTTCCATCAACAAAACGCCGTCTGTCATAATCTTAACAAAGGCTTCATTGGAATCTGTGCTATCAAATCGAATTTTATAGGATACATTTCGTTGTCCCAATTCATATCCTAAAAAACCAGCAATCGAAGTGGCAGCAACACGTCTAGGTTGCGTACAACCAATTTTCCCTTCTCGTCCCAACCCCATTTCCAAACAAAATTTAGGTAATTGAGTTGTTTTCCCAGAGCCAGTTTCGCCAGCAACTATAATAACTTGGTTCTGTTGTAAAGCAGCTATAATTTCATCTTTTTTTTCTAAAATAGGCAAACATTGTGGGTACAAAACACGAGGCACTTGCTCCCTACGATAATCACGTACAGCAATGGAGCGCTCCTGTTGTAACATACAATCTAAAACACCATCTTCAATACGTCTTCCTTTCTTTAAAGAATTACGCAATTTTTGCACTCGTTTTCTTAACCCAAAACGATCGGGACGATAGCAACGAGAAATATTTTTTTCAAGCTTTTTTAATTCATCTAACATATTTTATATCTTAATCATTCTAAAAAAATAAATCAACTGTTTTACATAGTATTAGACACTTTTCTATATAATGAAAGACAGAACAAAATAGCTACAAATTCTATACCAAGGAAACCACATCCTGATTTAGAGTGACCATGATCATCGTTCCGCGAAGGATATGAATGGGGATCTTGGACAGAGCCGAGTAATTCTGTGGCTATTAAATTTTGAATTTTACTACGCCAATAATCTTGATGGTCATGTGCAAAGTGTCGATAGTTCATGTTAATTATATTGGCACCAGCTTGAGCACCATTTAGACCCATAGCATCTTTTCTTGAAACAGCTAATGCATTTCTCAGCATGTAATCTAGTTCTGTTGTTGGTTGAAATCCATTTTGTAATTTTTGATCTAATTCTTCGATATATGCAAGTTGTTCCTCTACTGGTTTATTGATCCATTCTATGAGTTCATTTCTTTCAGTTCTGTCTTCCCCAAATAAAGATTCATAGAGAGAATAAAGGTGTTTTAGAACACCATCTCGGGTGGAATGGAAGATGTAGTTTTTTGCATAAAGGTTTGTATCTGGAAATTCTTTTCGAAAGGCACTGCTACGAACAGCAGGAGCCATCATACAAATATTTCCCCAAGGTAAGTTTTGTGCTTCTGGAAGGGAAAGTGTGTTTAAGATAACTCGGCAACCTAGACTATGACATATTACGTGAATTTTCTGTGGATTTTCCCCATATAAATTATGAACTTCTGTAAGTGCATAGGCTATGTATTTCCCCGCTTTATTTGCATTATCTACAGCTGTGCCAAACCAAATTACTTGAGAAGGCCAATGAAATCCAATATAGTTTCTATCACCTATAATAGCTTTTGCATCTTTGACTGCTTCTTTGTATGTATCTTTTGCAGAACTATAATCATTTAAATAACCATGAATATACACAATAGTTTCTACGTTAGGATTAAAAGTATTGCGAAGATTCGTTAAATCCATTTTTTCAGGTGACGAGAGAAACTCTTCATCTTTATCTGCTCGCACCATCACTAAAACTCCAGAAGCTTCCGACCAAACAAGGCATAAAAGAAGAAGAATAAAAAATTTTTTCATCATTTTTTCCTTAAATATATAGAATAACATAGACAGATTCATTTTGAATATATTATGTATTATACTATTTTTTTTAACTTAATATATCTTTTCCTTTACAAAATTCATATAATTTTTTGTTTATAAAATTTCTATCTATTTATATATTCAGTATTAGTATTTTTATACAAAGTGTGACAAAAAAATGACACAAATATGACAAAACTATGACAATCTATATTGTATAATATATAGTAGAGACGATAGAAGTATTGATTAAAAATATTGATCGCAAAACTCAACAAAAAGGAGACATAGCCATGACACTTTTTATATTTTCCCTTATCAGCATGATTGTTTTTAGTGTCTTGCTATTGTTGCAATATATTTGTAATATAGATGTAGACAATATAGATTTAGGGAGTTTTGAAAAGGATTTACGTTTTTTTTGGAATTATTCTTTTACAAAGTGATTTTCCGAAACGTTTTCCCTAAATTGACTAAGTAAGCATCAACTCGGTTTTCATGAATATCAAATACGAGTGAAGGTCCTAAACGAAATGTTTGAATCTTATCTTGAGCAGAAGGATGTTTCGCAAAAATTAAATCAGGGTGATGCGGATGTGTATGAAAGAAAAAAACGACATTTTTATTATGAATAAATGCTGTTATATCCCCGTGGTATGTTTGTTTGGTGAGTTTTCTTTTTAATCCGTAATAATATAATTTATTTTTTGATTTTTGAACTTGCTCTTTTTCATGTTGTGTCCATGTAGATTTTTTACTTAAAACATGAAGAAGAGCAAAGTGTCTTTTTGCAGATTTCAATACTACTTCAAAATATTTTTTTGCTTTTTCATCTTCCAATACATGAAAACGGAGTCGCTCTATAAATTTTTGTTCCAATTGAGGTAAATGACGAAAGTCATTTTGATCAAATTCTTGGACATATTGTTGATATATGTCTCTTTTTTTATCTTCAATAAAAAACACCTGAAACTCTTGCAATTCTGTTTCTAATATCACTCCTCCTACTTCCCATTTTTTGTCTAATTTTGTTAAAAATTCTTGTAATTGTTTTGGATTTTTTTTCCAAAATAATTGTAGTTGTTGCCATTTTGTTGGGGCTTGCTGACTACGAAAAAACGCTATGTCTAATGTATTTTTTAAATATGTGGGAGGCAATACTATATTGCCTGTATCTGCCATGTTATAATATTTCTGCAATTGTGCGTACTTTTTTTTAGTGGGTTGTGCAAAGTAATGGAATTGATATATTTCTAATGCATCAGAGATGATTTTTTTTTGTTCTTCTGAATATATTTTAGGATGTTGCAAAAGTTCATCTAAAAGTTGTTCTATGTTTTTAGATATTTTTTTGCTAGGTAATTTTGTCTTTTGTAGTGTTATTTGTTCTTGCAATTGAAATGTAATGTTGCACAATGAGCGTGGTTCAGAACAAGAGGAAAGTATACATAGGAATAGAAAATATATAAAAATGTTCACTGTCTTCTCCTAGAATTTTGTATTTTTAGATAGATTTCAATATATAAAGATGATAAAATTTGTTTTTGTGCTTATGTATACTAAAAAAATTGGCTTAGATTGTAATAAAAAAGTAGTTATACTCAAAAAAAATAAGAAGTAGGAGGACAAACCATGAGGTATAATAAAAACCAAAAGGCGATTGCTTATACTATTGTTGTGATTTGTCTATTTTTTATTAGTGTGGGGGTTGTTTTTTTTGTGAGATTTAGCATGATGGAAGGAAATGCTACGTCCAATAATACCCTAAATAAACAAGCTAACAAGGCAGCAATAGGAGCAATTCATTGGGCGGCTTCAAGAATCCCTACCATTGCTATGAGTAAATCATATTCTCATATTGGCAAAATAGATACGCCAAATCCTAAATCAGGTTCTAAATTTCAATATGATACATACCAGTTTCGTCATTCCCCCCATACTCCCGTTGAAAAATTGCCAGAACAATTTAAAAATGTATCTAAACAATATCCGTCTTTTTACAATGATCAAAATATGGAATTTATAAATCAAAACTTACCTTTTCAATATTCTCATTGTACAAAACTTTGGGATGATTGGCAAAATACAAAAACTGAAGAACCAAATTATATTGGCTATTCTACATTGAAATGCGTAGATGCTAGTGCATATTTAAATATTAATTTACCCTATAGAGGAAATCATAATTCTGCAAGCTATGAGCGTATGCTACAAAATTTATTGCAAATCATTCAAGTGAAAGAAAGCGGACATCTTCAAGGAGCTTTTCAAATATCTAATATTATTTCAAAAATATTTGCAAAAAGACAAGAATTTTCTAATCAATTTAGTAATCATCAAAGAGAAAAAGATGGCTACAATGATTTAGGTGAATTAAGCCACCTAGTAGAGAGTGGAGCTATATCACAAATAAATTTAGATATCTTTTCTCGCTATCTTACTGTAGATAGTTGGGGGCATAAAAATTATGTTCCCTATGCTTTAAATATACAAGAAGGAATTGACAGTATATATGAAAATATAGACTATGAAAAAAATGAACTTATGCATCCCATCAATCTCAATGTTGCGTCAGAGGAAATATTAACTGTTGTGTTTGAAGGAATCACAGCAGTCCATAAAAACAGAAAAGGTGAGTCTTTTAATACTATAATTTCTAAGTTAGTTGCTCAAACCTTAGCAAAAAATATTGTATCTGATCGCCAAAAAAAATCTGATAATTTAGGCAATTCTTCTTGTTTTAGAAATTGGAATGAAGTGGAAGCATATTTATTAAACAAATTGACAAAACCACAAGCACATGCTATTTTTTCTGCTATTTATCCTGGTATGTTGCAAAATAAAAAAACACCTGATATTGCTCACCATCGCACATTTGATAGGCTAGATATTGCAAAAGGAAATGTAGAATGTTGTTTATTTTCTCCTGGTATTTTTTACTTTGAAGCCATTAGTCGAATTGTTCCCAGAAAGGGAGCACCTATCATAGCAAATCGACCATATGAAAATTTAGCACAATCAAAGCAAACTGCAAATATACAACTATGGGAGCCACACATTGTAAACACACAGCATGATTTTGAACATGAACGCCAAAATAAAAATTCAGCAGAAACTGCATGGAGTGGCATCATATCAAAGACGCCTTCTTCCACAGAATGGAGTCCAAATATAAGCCCAGAAAACATTGGAGACGGTTATCTTTTTGAACGGAATCCACACAATAATACAGACTGCACATTATTTTCATGGGCAAGTCGAGAAGTTAATAATGAGATATGTGAAAGACGTCCTGATGGCGTGTATATGAAAAGCTATAAACATCCGCAAATCATAACAAATCAAAAAGATATATGGAATGAGGAAGGGTTTAATTTTTGGATAAAGCCTGGATATAACCTTCAAGCAAACTACGATCCTAATGATTCTGGTCAAGGCGATGAAAATAAATATGTAATTGAAGATGAAATACTCATTGCTGCTGCTAAACATACAACACCGTGGCCTGGGTCGATTATTACTCGCTGTGCCTATGATTGGAAAACACACGACTCCACAACAAATGCTCCCTATTTAACACTTTCCAGAACATTTGTATACAACAATCCACCAGGAAACACAGAAAGAAATGAAAAAAACTTTCGAACATTTTTTAATGCACCTGTCAATGACAATATTAAAAAATTATTGAGAAATAAAGCCCCTATTGCAGAACACGCTGTTGCTTGGTATGTTTTTAAAGCACACTTACGCCCAAAAAGATGCATTGGTTATGAAATGGACAATGTATTGCAATTCCATGCTGAATTTATCGATAAAACTTATAACACTATGACAGAGGGAACGCCTAACTTTATTAAAATAGACTGCACAGTTTTAGGCTATAAACTCAATGGTAGTACAGTAACACATTCCACAACTGTGACATTCCACTTAGAACATCCATGGACGCAGATGACTATAGACAATATAAGAATGCCCATTAAAGATGGAACAGATGTTTTAACAATATGGCCACTTATTTTTGATCCAAAACAAGTTTCAGATATAAAGCCTGTGCCTGAACAATGCAATCCTGATCATGACGATGCAAATGAAGTGAGTAACCCAGAAACAAATACAAAGATCGGATACTATGCATTGTACCAATCTCCAGTACGAAACACACAACAAAGAGAAGCTACCGATATTAAGCAATTTGAAGATGATCCTATTCATCATGAATTTCTAAAATATTCTCGAGTCGAGAGGAGAATTCCAATAAAACTGCGAAGAGGTCATTGGTATCATATACAAGGACGTTGGGAAAAAGATAGAATATATATAAAAGATTTTACAGTGCATGAAGGGGAACCTTTTCAAAACAGTTTGCAACAAGAAGCACCTCCTATGAAAATGACTCGTGGACCATTACTCAAAAATTTAATGAGCGGACCACTAAGAACATGGGCATTTAATGGCATTGAAGTCTATAAAAATAAAGGCACACAAGAAAATACAGATTTAAACATTAAAAATCTAAATGATCTACAAAATAACAAAATATACTTCTATGCCCCAGATTGCGTTCTATACAATAGTACAGATATAAAAGGTACGCAACGTAAAGAAGATCTTCAAAGGTACGCAGCTAAAGGGCAAGATACAATTTTTCAAGGTCAATTTGATTTAGAAAACATACAAGAAATCATTGGGAATAATAATCCCTTTTATTTTGGAACAGTTCACTGGAGTCAATTTTACCCAAAAAATAAAGGGAATTCTGCAACAAGTCTCGAAAATTATGGTGCACAATTCACCATCAACAACCATCGTTTTTTAACAACTGGTGTAGCGGCTAGCAGTACTTCCAACCTCCCGAATCCTATTTTTAAACAAAGATGCGACTTAAACAGCAACAATACCTTGAATTACACTTTTACTCTATTTGATAAAGGTAATGAAGACAAAGCCTCTCATTTTGAAACAATTATAATTGATAGAATTGTACTTTATCTACTCATGGAACCTAAAATTTTAAATTTTCAATCATCATTTTAACATACTAGGAGAATAGTGATCCTATTCTCCTATATATTCAAAAGCTGAGAACCATGAAAACATATATAATTTTATTTATCATCATGATTTGTTCTTCTATCTATGCACAAACAAAACAAGAAATACAAGAACGCCATACAATGATACAAAAAATGTGGCAAGCAAAAACTACTACAACAAAAAAACAATCTATACAAGCTGCACTACAACACTACGATCCTGTCGTTCAAATCCACGCTGTACAACAAATGGCAACACTACCAACTTCCGACTTCAATTCTATTTTGCCTGTATTTCAAAAAGTATATCCCTATTTTTCACAAGATATGAGGCAAAAAACATTCCAATACTTCAACAATATTCCGCAATTTACGCCTGATTTTGAAAAATGGATATGCACTTTAATTGAACAGGGAGACGAGGAGGATTGTGCCCACGTTATGTTCTTTCTTAGAAAACATGCATCAAAAGCAGAATTTGCTCTACAATCTATTATGACCTACTTTCAAAAAATTTCAAATAGAGCAAAATTATCAGCATACCTACTATTGCTAGACTATAAAGACAAAATAACAAACACCTTTCTTGTGCAACTACTAAAGCAACCAGATACATATTGTTCTCTAGCTTTAGTGTTCATTGCAGAAAAACAAATATCCTCTCCGGACTTAATCCAAGCAATCTATAACATACTCAACAACCCAGAACACGAATATCTTACAGATGCCATAGAAACTATAGAAAGTATAGCACAATTTTCCAATCTACCTATTATCCACAATCTTGAAAAATTAAAAACAAATCCAAGAATCGATGTTCGAATTCAGGCCCATATCACACTAGCTAAACTATCTAACAAACACTTAATAACTACTATACAATTTCTACAACAAGAATATAGCAAAGTAGACGATAACATAAAAAATAAAATCATAGATGGTCTTTTTCAACTCTATAAAAAATATGGAACTCCTAGTCTTACCATTTTCAAAACTTTATTAGAAAATGAAGAAAATGAACAAATACAAATGAAACTAAAAGACATAATACAATACAAATAATAGGAGATTATAATGAATCCACCTAGCAACTTACCTTCTGAACAATGTCGACCTTGGGGGTATTATGAAATTTTCGTAAAAGAACAAACATACCAAGTAAAAAAAATTACAGTATATCCTCAACAACGCATTAGTTACCAAAGGCATGCACATCGCACAGAACATTGGTATATTATATCTGGACAAGCAATCGTTGTCTTAAACGGTAGTAGCGTAGAAATAAAACAAGGCAACAGCATAGACATACCGATCCAAGCTTGGCATAGAATTCATAATACAACGATCTATCCTCTTATCTTTATTGAAATACAAACAGGAGACTACCTAGGTGAAGATGATATTGAACGCTTAGAAGACGACTATGGTAGACAATAAACTATTCATGCAAAAAGATGTACTTATTTATTCAATAAATAAGTACATCTTTTTAGCATATTCTTACCATTTTTGTATTGATTTATATCGTTTCCAATATAAATTGAACTTTTCCACCTCTTTGTTGTACTTTTTAGTATTCTTTTCCAATAGATCTGCTTTTGTACGATGCAACATAGCATGATAAAATAAGGATTCTCCCCGATTAGGATACAATTTTTCTGCCTTTTCCAAATCCTTCTTTGCAGCATCAAAATTATTCAACATAATATATGCATATCCACGATAGCAAAGCGATGAATAAGAGTCTGCACGCAGGAATAACACCTTAGAAAAAGACTCCACAGCTTTTTGAAAATTTTTCAGTTGTAAACATATTTTTCCTAACTTTTTCCAACATCGACTACTCAATGGATTTTCTTTTACTAGTACATTACATATTGTCTCTGCTTTTAACAATTGCTTATGGTGAATACATTCATCTACTTGTGCCAACATTTTTGTGCACTTCACAGAAATAATAGAAATTTCTTCTTTTGAATAATCATCTAGGCAAGTATTTTCATAAAATGGTTGCAATTCATCTATCACATTCTGCATATTGTTATACCGCATCTCAGGATTTTTCATAATCATCTTGGCAACAACTAATGCTAAATCATGCGGAATTTTTGAATTATAAGTATCTACTAAAGGATATTCCTGCGTATATTTAAATTGAATCGCAGCAGCCTCCCCTCGAGTTTTGGCAATCTGCCGATAAGGATTTACTCCACACAACATTTCATACAACGTTATTCCTAAACTATACACATCTAAACGAACATCAGGCACGCTATATAATAATGTTTCCATCTGTTCTGGCGAACAATACTCCATAGTACCAGCTGCAATCGTATGCGTATTATCAATCTGTGAAGCGATCCCAAAATCAGATAGAACTACATTTCCTTCCTTATCTAACAAAATATTTTGCGGCTTCACATCTCGATGTACAAAGTGATTCTTATGCATATATGCCAAAGCACTTGCAATCTTTAAAATAATTTCTAAACTTTGATTCACATCCAGTGAATTTTTCTGCATATATTCTGCAAGATTGCCACCATCCATTAAAGGCGTTACTAAATAAAAAAAAAATGAATCTCCTCGTTTCCATCTACCACATGAAAAGATTTTTAAAATATGGGGATGTGATAACTTTTCTAATACCTTAAATTCTTTGTGAATATATCGAACAATTTCATTATGAAGATGACAATAAAACAACTTAACAGCTACTAAAACACCTGTTTCCAAAGCATATGCTTGAAATACCTCACCATGTCCACCAATCCCAATCCGTTTTTGCAATGCATATTTCCCTGCAACAATATTATCATAGCTACTGTCTTCCTGTTCTTCTCTTGTATTTCTCATAATCCACCAAACTCTCTTAACTACAAAAAATATTTTTTTATATAAAAAAATATTATACAATATAACTAAAAATTCTCAATATAAATTTCATCCTACAATACAACACATAGATTTCATATTTCCCGTTCCTACAAACCTAAAAATCCTATAAATAGCTATAAAAATCTATAAATAAGATTTCTGTTGTATTTCTGTTTCAACCTTGCTGGTTACAATCTGATTTATTACTAAATCTGACTGCATTGCCGTCAAGTCCGCAGACGTAA
>JAGOMP010000090.1:3527-7015 GCA_017993505.1 Planctomycetota bacterium | reverse complement strand
ATTATATAATTTCTTTTACATCGTACAGGCATTCTTTAATATCATACAACAACAATACACAAACACTTACAAGAATCCTTTGACATCACACAATACAAATACACAATCAATTACATGTACAAAAAAAATAATACATGAATTATTTTACATCACACAATAACAAAATACAAAGACTTACAAGCATTCTTTGATATTGTACAACAACAATACACAAAAAATTATATGAACTCTTTAATATATACAATACAAAACACAAAAAATTACATGAAAAATACATAAATATTTACAATACTTAAAAATACAGAAATTCTTTTAAAATTTACAATACAAAATACAAAATCAATTATATAAATTTTTTTACATCATACAAAAATTTCCCTATTATCAAAATCGAAATACTCATACTTGCTGTTCAAAACAACACAGGCTTGTAATAGAACACACTTCATTACAAGCTTCTGCCATCTATGCTAAAATTCTAGAAAAGGAAATAACATGTACTTACCTTTCCAATACTACGATCCTAACACTTTACAAGAATTCTTTGACATCGTACAAAAATTTCCATGCAAAATATTTGCTGGGGGAACTGACTTACTTGTAAAAATGAGAAACGGTTGGCAAACATATCCTCATATCATTGACATAAAAAAAATCAAAGATGCACCTCAACTTTATGAAATCCGTCCAACAACAGATGGCACTTACATCGGTGCTCTTGTCAACTTCACTACACTTAAAAACAGCCAACACATCCTAGAAAAATACACAGCCCTACAACAAGCAGCCTCTGTAATGGGCTGCTACGAAATACGAAACCGAGCAACTATTGGAGGCAACATCTGCAACGCCTCATCAGGCTCTGAAAGTGGCTCCCCCTTACTTATATTTAATGCACAAGTCCACATCCTAAGTCCAAATGGAGAACGCACCCTCCCCCTAGATCAATTCTACGGTCTTATTCCTCAAGACAACGGTAAAACAAAACCAGGAGTACACCTACAACCATATGAAATTCTTACACACATCTTTCTTCCTGCTTTACCAGACAAAGCCCAATCCATTTACCTACGTCGTGCACGCACCCAAGGCATGGACCTCGCTAGTCTAAACCTAGCCATGGTTCACTACAAAACAGACAACACACACCACTTTCGAATTGCTGGTGGTGCAGTCTCACCCCTTCCCACACGCTTCCCAGAAATCGAAGCCAAACTCCAACAATCCACCCTACAACCCCACGAAATCCAACAAATCAAACAAGACCTACAAAATACCATCAACCCTCGCCCTGGTTCCAAACGAGCCACCGTACAATACAAAAAAGACCAAATAGGCGAACTCTTCCAAACCGCCCTAACTACACTCAACATAACTTAACCCTAACTTTCAACTCTTGCTCTGGGGAGGAATGCGTAGACAACGCGAACGGTTTACTTTACTCTGGGGAAATAATTTGCTCTGGGGAAGTGCCTGTTGTTCTGCGTCTTTTATTCTGGGGAAGCAATTTTGCTCTGGGGAGAATGCAAGAGCAACGCGGCGGCTTATTTTGGGGAGGAGTTGCTCTGGGGAAGCAATTTTGCTCTGGGGAATTAGTTTGCTCTGGGGAATTAGTTTGCGCTGGGGCAATGTTGCTTCCTTGCTCTACATCTTGCTCTGGGAAGTGCCTCTTACTCTGGGGAAGTGTCTGTTGCTCTGTCTGCGTCTTTTACTCTGGGGAAGTGTCTGTTGTTATGCGTCTTTTGTTCTGGGGATCTGCTCTGGGGAATTAGTTTGCGCTGGGGAGAATGCAAGAGCAACGCGGCGGCTTATTTTGCTTTGGGGAGAGTGCGTGATAATGCATGCGGCTTACTTTGCTCTGGGGTAGTGGTTATTTTATTTTGCTCTGGGGATGTAATGCGTGCGGCTTACCTTGCTCTGGGGAGAAATACTAATACTCTGGGGAGAAGAAGAAAAATAAAATAAAAAAGAAGAGATTTTAGAAAATTTTCAGAAAAACAGGCGAAATTTTGGAAAAATTGGTGAGAATTTTAAAAATTGGTGGGAATTTTAAGAGATTTTGCAGTGAAAAAAAGGCGATTTTGAAGGCGATAGGAAGAATTTTTTGGTATGAAAAAAAATTTGTGATTTTTAGAAAAAATTTTGATGAAAAATTGATAGAAAATAATGTTAATATTGAATGTAAGTCATTGTAATTTAATAAGTTATTCTGACTATTCTTAGTGTTTTCAAGTTTTTATATGTAGACATACTATCTCTGAGGTAAAATTTTTCTGCAAAATTCTACCTTATAATTATATTAATTTTTTCAAATTTTTAAGTTTAAATTTATTAATATAATTTGTGTTTTCACATAGACATGTTCGCGTTAATGTTCTCGTTAATGTTCGTGTTTATGTTTGCGTCTATGTTTGCGTTAATGTTTGCGTTTTTATTTTTTCGTTTATATTTTTCTACGTAGATATGTTCGCGTTGGATCGTATGTTTACGATCTGCAACTATGGAACGATACCATTCCTGCCGTTTGTCTTCAGAAATTTCTAAATAAAATGGAAGTAAGTCAGTAACTTCATCTTGTATGCCATATGCATACACATTGTAGCTACCGTATTTCCAATCTTTAGGATCATCTACTCCGCCAGCACGCCACATATTTAAATCTATGTAAACCATTGTGTTGAATAGATGTTCATCCGTTTCTATAATTTCTGAGAAAAATCTTCCTCCCCAGAAATATCCAGAACGACCAATTATTTTATTGTATCGTCTTCCAGATTGACTGTTGACATATTGCATGAATCGTGAAATATTGTCCAAATTAGTCGTTACGACTAAATGAATATGATTTGTCATAAGTGTATAATTATTCACTTCAACATCATATTTCTCTTTTGCACGCTCAAGAACCATTAAATACATTGGTTCAAACGTTTTCGGAACAATTAGATGTTCTTGGTTGTTGCAACGTACAGTTATATGGTATGTTGCCCCAACTCTGGTGATACGTACTCGTGTCGCCATACTACAACTCCTTTATAGAAAGTAAGACTTCCCTTAATTGAAAAGAGACTACATAGTGTAGTCTCTTTTTTTTATATAGACATGCATTTGACAACATATTGTTAAATGCATGATAACTTCCTAATTTAATTATACATGTACATTGGACAAGTGTTTTCAATGCGTAAATATTTAGTTAATTTAATTATACATGATCATTGGACAGGTGTTTTCAATGCGTGGATATTTAGTTAATTTAATTATACATGGTCATTGGACAGGTGTTTTCAATGCGTACAATGCGTGAATATTTAGTTAATTTAATTATACATGGTCATTGGACAGGTGTTTTCAATGCGTGGATATTTAGTTAATTTAATTATACATGGTCATTGGACAGGTGTTTTCAATGCGTACAATGCGTGAATATTTAGTTAATTTAATTATACATGGTCATTGGACAGGTGTTTTCAATGCGTACAATGCGT
>JAGOMP010000090.1:0-3427 GCA_017993505.1 Planctomycetota bacterium | reverse complement strand
CGTACAATGCGTGAATATTTAGTTAATTTAATTATACATGGTCATTGGACAGGTGTTTTCAATGCGTACAATGCGTGAATATTTAGTTAATTTAATTATACATGGTCATTGGACAGGTGTTTTCAATCGTAAATATTTAGTTAATTTAATTATACATGGTCATTGGACAAGTGTTTTCAATGCGTACAATGCGTAGATATTTAGTTAATTTAATTATACATGGTCATTGGACAGGTGTTTTCAATGCGTGGATATCTTTTAACTTTTACTTTAAGAAAGAAATTTGCTCTGGGAGGAAAGTTGCTGGGAGGAAAATAGAGGAGGAAAGTTACTCTGGGGAAAAGTAAACTTGCTTGAAACTTGCTTGGATAGAGGTAGAGGTAATGTAAAGGAATAAGTTTTGAAATGCAATGGAATAGTTTTCCCCCTTACATCCCTTATTATATTTTATATCTTAACCTTATTATAATGGTATTTTTTACATTATTAGACGTTATTATAATATAAAATACATAATACTTATATATAATCATGTATATTCATATATATTAACATAAAATAATATAAAATTTATTTTTTATAAATTTTTCTTGAATTATTACAAAAAATACTGTACAATAACGCACTGCATTATAACATTAAAAAACATGACAAAAATAGTCATATTATTATATATCATTAAAAAAAATTTATTATTAATTGTCAGGAGTTATTTACATGGGAAGACAATATCCCATATTTCAAATGCGCAATATTGGTATTATGGCGCATATTGATGCAGGCAAGACAACTTGTTCTGAACGAATTTTATTTTATACTGGACGTTCTCATCGTTTAGGAGAAGTGCATGAGGGAACTGCTGTAATGGATTGGATGATCCAAGAGCAGGAACGCGGCATTACGATTACAAGTGCTGCAACAACTTGTGTGTGGAAAGATCATCAAATTAATTTAATTGATACTCCTGGGCATGTGGATTTTACTGCAGAAGTAGAGCGAAGTCTCCGTATTTTAGATGGTGCTATTGGACTTTTTTGTGCTGTAGGTGGTGTAGAACCACAATCTGAAACAGTTTGGCGTCAAGCAGATAAATATAATATTCCTCGTATTATTTTTATTAACAAAATGGATCGTATTGGTGCTGATTTTTATAGAGTAGTTAACCAGATTCAAAAAATTTTAGGAAGTAATGCAGTTCCTGTTGTTATTCCTATGGGTGCTGAAAGTCATTTTGAAGGCATCATTGATTTAGTAAAAAATTGTGCTGTGTATTATGTAGAAACAAAAAATGGCACAGAGTTTGTGGAAAAGGAAATTCCCAATCATTGGAAAGAGGATGCAGAATATTGGCGTCATAATTTAGTAGAAAAAGTCGCAGAAATGGATGAATATCTACTAGAAAAATTTTGTAATAATGAAGACATTACAGAAACAGAGCTTATAGATGCTATTCGTAAAGCAACTCATCAACAAATGATTTGTCCTGTTTTATGTGGTAGTGCTTTTAAAAATAAAGGTATTCAGCGATTATTAGATGCTGTAATTGCCTATTTACCAAGTCCTATTGATGTTCCAAGTATTCATGGAATTGATTTAGACGGCAATGATGTAGAACGGAAAGCAGAAGATGAAGGCAATTTGTCTGCGTTGACTTTTAAAATTGTTATGGATAAACATGTTGGCAAACTTACTTATGTTCGAGTTTATTCTGGAATGTTACAATCTGGCACATATATTTATAATGTCAATCAAAGACGTCGTCAAAGAGTCGGACGTTTAGTCAAAATGCATGCAAATCGTCAAGAAATAGTAGATACATTATACGCAGGCGAAATTGGTGCAGTTATTGGACTTTCAGATACTGTTACTAGTGATACTCTTTGTTGTGAAGAAAATCCTATTTTACTTGGTGCTATTGAATTTCCTAATCCAGTTATGAGTGTAGCTATTTCTTCTATGTCAAAAGGAGATAAAGAAAAGTTACACGTTGCTTTGGGCAAACTTTCTGCCGAAGATCCTACTTTTGTGGTAACTGTAGACCAAGAAACAGAGGATACTATTATTTCTGGCATGGGTGAACTTCATTTATCTATTATTACAGATCGCCTAAAACGTGAATTTAATGTGCCAATTTTAACTGGTGATCCTCAAGTTGCCTATCGTGAGACGATTGGCCAAAAGATTGAAATTGAGGAACGGTATAAAAAACAAACTGGCGGTCATGGACAATATGCTCATATTAAAATTATACTTGAACCTTTAGGTACAGGTAAAGGTTTTGAATTCATCAATGAAATTCATGGTGGCAATATTCCTAAGGAATATATTCCAGCGATTGAAAAGGGAATTCAAGATGCCATGTTGCAAGGTTCTTGGGCAGGTTTTCCAGTAGTAGATGTTCGAGTTACTTTAATTGATGGCTCTTACCATGAAGTGGATAGTTCTGATTTAGCGTTTCGAACTTGTGCTAGTATGGCATTTCAAAAAGCATTTTTAAGAGCTGATCCTAAACTTTTAGAACCTATTATGCGTTTGAATGTTACCACACCTTCTGAATTTACAGGATGTGTAACAAGTACAATTTGTTCTAAGAGAGGCAGAGTAGAAGGCATGGATGAAAACAATACAACAAAAATTGTCAAAGCATTATGTCCTCTTGCAAATCTTTTTGGATATACGACAGAATTACGAAATATGACACAAGGAAGAGCATTTTTTAGCATGGTTTTAGAAAAGTATGAAATCGTTCCTTTAGCTATTGCAGAAGAAATTATTCGTGGAAAACGTAGTAAACAGAGTGCATAACATCATAGTTTTGTGCAATATCCTACATAAAAAAATAGTTATCTTTGATAGCTATTTTTTTTATGGAAACTAAATTTTATCTGGATCTAAAGAAAACAAACTTGCTCGGGGGGAAAAAAGGACGATTTTAAACCGTCCTTTTTTTGTTAAAAAAGCAAACTTACTCAAACCTACTCTGGGGAGGGAATGTTACTCTTGGAGATATCTGTTGCTCGGGGAGTTACTCTGGGGAGGCAATCTTGCTCTGGGGAGGCAATCTTGCTCCGGGGAGGAAATCTTGCTCCGGGGAGGAAATCTTGCTCTGGGGAGGCAAAAGTTGCTCTAGGGGAGGCAAGATTGCTCGGGGGAGGAAATCTTGCTCTGGGGAGGCAAAAGTTGCTCTAGGGGAGGCAAAAGTTGCTCTAGGGGAGGAAATTGCTCGGGGGAGGAGAATTTGCTCTGGGGAGGAAATCTTGCTCGGGGGAGGCAAGATTGCTCGGGGGAGGAAATCTTGCTCTAGGGGAGGAAATTGCTCGGGGGAGGAGAATTTGCTCTGGGGAGGCAATCTTGCTCGGGGGAGAAGAATTTGCTCTGGGGAAGCAGATGTTGCTCTGGGGAGGGAAAGTTGCTTTGGGGAGAGAAT
>JAGOMP010000030.1 GCA_017993505.1 Planctomycetota bacterium | reverse complement strand
TTAGTGTTAAATCAGCTTTGATATTTCCACATAATTCTATAAAATATTTATATTATTTTATAGAATTTTATAGATTATTTAAAGCAGTTGGTAACCCCATATGTTCCTACTTGTGATAAAAAAAAGTTCTATTTTATAGTAGAAAAAAAATCCCAAGGGCTATAGTAAATAGCTCGATGGGATATAAAAGGGGATAGGAATGTTTTAAATAATAGCACATTCCCAAGGTTCATCATCAGCAACTGGCTCTATGGCAACTTTTTTTGCTGCAAGATCTTGCCAAGAAAGAGGACCGCTTGGACGAGTTTTGAAAAAATTAGGAGCAACTTGTGGAAACATAGCATATGTGATTACATCTTCTGTAGAGACTTCATCAACATTCATGATTTTTTTAAGATCCTCTGTCATTTTATCAAATTCATTCGGTATTTTGTCAGCAGGTCTTCCTGTTTCGCATTCTTTCAAATTCATTTCTTTGAGAGCACGTGCTACAAGTTCTGGATTTCGTTCTGCAGGTGTTTTTCCATATTTTCCAATTAGTAGGTCTTTGGATTGTTGTGTCAATTGGTTATATTTTCCCATCATTACGTTGAATACAGCTTGTGTTCCCACAATTTGAGAAGTAGGTGTGACTAAAGGAATATATCCAAAATCTTTCTGCACTTGAGGTACTTCTTTGAGTACTTCATCCAGTCTGTCAGTTGCATTGAAATTTTTCAATTGGCTTTCTAGGTTAGAAAGCATACCACCAGGAATTTGTGCAATTAAAATGCGTGGTTCTGCACCAGTAAAAGCAGATAAATACGTTTCATAGTGTTTTTTAACATCACGAAAATATGCTGATATTTCTGCTAGGAGTTTGATATCTAGTCCTGTGTCGTGTTCAGTTTCAGAGAGAATTTTTACCATAGTTTCTGTTGGAGAGTGGCTTGTTCCCATTGCCATAGCTGCAATGGCAGTGTCTAAAATATCTGCACCACCTTCCACGGCTTTTGTCAATGTTGCTACTGACATGCCAGGAGTGGAATGGGAATGAATATGAATGGGCAATCCTACTTCTTTTTTGAGTCGTTTTGTTAGTTCATATGCTGTATAGGGACTTAAAATCCCAGCCATATCTTTAATACAAATAGAATCTACCCCTAATTCCTTGTAAGATTTTGCATGGTTCACATACACATCTATAGTATGAAAAGGACTCGTTGCATAGCTAATCGCACCTTGTGCATGTTTGTTTGCTTTTTTGACGCATTCCACAGATTTTTGTAAATTTCTTGGATCATTTAGGGCATCGAAAATTCGGAAAATATCGACTCCATTTTCTGCTGCTTTTTCTACAAATTTTTCTACAACATCGTCAGCATAATGGCGGTATCCTAATAAATTTTGACCACGCAATAACATCATTAAAGGAGTATTGGGTAATGCTGCTTTTAATTTTCGCAATCTTTCCCAAGGATCTTCATTTAAAAAACGAATGCATGTATCAAATGTTGCCCCACCCCAACATTCTAATGCCCAATAACCAACTTTGTCTAATTTGTCAGTAATGGGCAACATGTCAGAAGTCAACATCCTAGTTGCCATTAAAGATTGATGGGCATCTCTTAACACAAGATCACAAATTTTTATTTTTGCCATAAAAACCTCGATTCTAAAATAAAAAAATACTTTTCTTCTATATTTTATCTGCATTCCTAGATTTTTAAGACTATTCTCTGTTTTTTTTCAAAAGCATAGTCTTACAACTAAGATGTATGCATTTTTATATAGTGTATCATACCAAATTTTGCAAAATTAATAAATAGATTTATTTTTCTTTTCCTTGGAAATTTTCGTTGTAGATACAAGCATTAAAAATAACGGAAAAATCATCTATAAAAACAAAATTTTGCATAAGAATCTTTGTTATATAAACCTTGCTTTTTACTTGCAATGTAATCAAATTATTATAAAATAAAACCAGCTTGATTGCAATTGATTTATTTGCTTACATAGCATTTTAAAGGCTATTAAAAATGATAGGAAAAATATGATTGATTATAATATAAACACAATTTTAGAAGAAAATATACAACCATACTTAGGATGCACAGATATTTCCATTGTAGCATTGGGAGCATCCTTAGCAATGGCTGCCACGTATTCCCATATTCCCTCTTGGC
Source organism: Planctomycetota bacterium (assembly GCA_017993505.1). Lineage (GTDB taxonomy): Bacteria > Planctomycetota > Uabimicrobiia > Uabimicrobiales > JABWCH01 > JAGOMP01. The sequence goes on along the minus strand of JAGOMP010000030.1, from coordinate 31,497 downwards.
TTGCTCCTTCTACCAATTCCTATACAAAGCCATCTGCTGAAAATATTGTTGACATGCATATAGAAGTGAATGAATCCTTATATAAAAATAGCCATTCTACAGGAATACCCTATGTTTTAGGATATGAAGGCATTTATCATTCCACGGCTATTGGACTTTTTTGTAGCCCAGAAAAACAATTGAATCTCTTAGAAAATGTCACTCCTAATGACATTGAATCCATGAAAAAAATCATTACAGAGAAGAAAATTACGATTCATATTATTTCCAATACAACAACTCCATTATATTTTCATTGCAAAGTCCAAAGAAAACAAGGTGACAAAATTATAGTTGGTGAATCTTGTATGCAAGACACATACACTACTGTTGTATATTTAAAACAGGATGGAAACTTTATTTATCAAAAGACATACAAAAACCAAATACAAGAAAATGAAAATATTTCTTGGACAATCCAAGACTTTGTAGAACAACTTCCCAATCTTTCACCTTCTGTTTATAAAAAATTAGAAGAAACAGTTCAAATGAATACAAAAGCATATGAATATGGATTACAGCATGCATGCGGATTAGGAATTGGTGCTGGATTGCAAAAACTTGCATTAAAAAATAAAACATCTAATGATATTGCCAACGTAGCAGCATATCGAACTGCAGCAGCAGAAGACGTCCGAATGTCTGGTCAAATCATACCAGTTATGGGAATTGGCGGTTCAGGTAGTCATGGGATAACAGCTAGTATTCCGATTATCACAGTAGTAGAACAAAATCAAATTAACTCTCAAAAACTTTACCAAAGCATTGCTTTATCTTTTCTTATCACTGAAGAGATGCGAAAACTTATTGGTTACTTAACAGTTCCTTGCGGTTGTATTATAAAAGCTGGAGTCGGTGCAACAGCAGGTATTGCCTTTGCTTTGGACGGCACTATCCTACAAATAGAAAATGCAATTAATAATTTTTTAACAAGTACAGCAGGAGTGATTTGTGATGGTGGCAAAACAACTTGCTCTATCAAACTTGCCAATGCAGCAAACAATGCATGTAAATCTGCATTTCTTGCTCTAGAAAATGTATTTTGTGTTCATGAATTTGGTGGGATTGTACAAAAAAACTTTCAAAAAAACTTACTAAACCTTACTCAACTTTCAAAAGCTATGCAACCATTAGATACAGTGATTATCCAAACAGGATTTTGTGAAACTCCTAGGATAGGATCTTGCGAGATACTTAAGACAGGATCTTGTGAAATGCCTAGTAAAAACAGCGAAGAAAAATAGTCATCATGGATAGAAAAATGGATAGTTGCTAGCTATCGTATTGTTTCTTTAGATCGATAGTTGCTAGGTGAGAGTTGTTATTTGTAATTATTTCTACTTTTAGCATTACTATTCAGTTGTCTCCATAACTATTTTGCCTCCATTGATGGTAAGTTAGGTATTAAATAGAATCAAATCAAAATAAACATAGAGGTATCTTATGATCATAAGATACCTCTATTATTTTAGAATAAAAATATAATTAGTATATTTTTTAAAGCTACTTCTATACATTACAAATATAACTAATATATTTACAAATATAATTAGTATATTTTTTAAAGCTACTTCTATACATTACAAATATAATTAGTATATTTTTTAAAGCTACCTATATTATTTTAGGATTAAAATTAATTGCTACAATATAGTGATAGCAATGTGGTTCTGGCAAATAGAATGTGTTTGTATAGGAATACCATAAATTTGTGATAAGTTACCATCTGTTAATACTTGCTCTGGAGAGCCCGAATAGAGAATTTCCCCCTGAAATAGAGTATGTACTTTATGTGCAAACCAATAGGCAACCTCTGGTGTATGTAGTACAGCAATCACAGTCCAATGGTACTCATGAGTTAATTCTATAATTAAATTTAAAAGTTTCCATTGATTGGGCAAATCTAGGTGAGAGTTTGGTTCGTCTAATAGTAAAATTTTAGGAGATTGGCAAAGAGCACGTGCAAGAAGAACGAGTTGTTTTTCACCGCTACTTAGTTCTTGATAGTTTTGTTTTGCATAAGATTGCATTTGTATTTGTTCTAATGCTTGGTATGCCAATGCATAATCTTTTTTTGTAGGTGCACCAAAAATATTGCAATGAGGAGTGCGACCCATAAGTACCATATTTTCCACTGTGTAATTAAAGGGATAGTTCATATTTTGGTGTACAAGAGCAATTTTTTGTGCAATTTGTCGTGGACTTAGAAAGGCTATGTCTTTGTCTTCTAGAAAAATTTTTCCTTGTTGTGGTTGTAACATGCCTGCAATAATTTGTAGCAATGTAGATTTCCCAGACCCATTTTTCCCTAAAAGTACATGTATTTCTCTAGAGTGGAGATGTAAATTGATGTTATTTAAAATGGTCTGGTGTTCTTTGTAGGAAAAAGTAAGGTTTTCAATTTTTAGCATTGTTTCCAGCCTTTTTCAGGTTGTAATACTAGAAGATATGCAAAAAAAGGTGCACCTATAAGAGATGTTAATATGCCTATGGGAATTTCTTGGCTACTCATAGTTCGTGTGAGAGTATCTATAGATACCATAAAAATACCGCCAAGGAGCATTGTCATGGGCAATGATGTTGTATGGTCTGTTCCAAAAAGCAAACGTGTAATATGAGGGATGACAAGCCCGATCCAACCAATAGTGCCTGTCATAGAAATAGTAGCACCTACAATGCATGTGCCTGTACAAATGAATAATAGATGAAATGTTCGTACATTTAAACCTAAAGATTGTGCTTCCTTGTCTCCTAGAGATAATAAATTGAGTTGATGTCGAAATAGATATAGTATGAGAAGTCCGAGTAGGATCGTTGGTGTACAAATGAAAAGTTCTTGGAATCCAATTTGATGAAATCCTCCCATAATCCAAAAGATAATAGCAGGTAGTTCTTGGAATGGATCGGCTAAGTATTTTAATAAAGACAAGAGTGCGTTGCAAAGGGAAGAAATAACGATTCCTGCCATCACTAATAATATAGTAGAGTGACCTTGGCTATATGTTGCAAGACGATATGTTAAAAATACTGCAAAAATTCCAAAAGAAAAAGAGGTTAGTTGTAGCATCCAAGGATTTTTTACGTTGCAAAGGATGGCAATGGCTGCTCCTAAACAAGCACCAGAGGAAATTCCTAAAATGTCAGGAGAAACGAGTGGATTTCTAAATAAACATTGGTATACCATGCCCGAAGATGCTAGACCAGCCCCCACGAGCATTGCCATTCCTATTCTTGGAATGCGATAGAATAAAATTTTAATGTCTACAGAAGCTTGGGACCATAAAATTTTGCCTTGCAGTAAGTTGACAATGTCTTCATAGATATTCATGAAATGAATGGAGTATCGCCCTATACAAATAGAAAAAATAGGTACAAGAAAGCATAATAAATAAACAAATATTTTTTTCCACATATATTTTACATTGCTTCCTTTTGAGAATTTTCTATTTTTGCTTCAAATGTTTGAAATAGTATTTGATATCTTTGTAAAATAATTTCTTCTGGGACTTTATCAGGGAAATGGTATGATTCTGCTGAGGCATGATCTGTATAAGGAAAAACATTGCAAAAATCAAGAGGAAGCTGTTGTACAACTTGGACACTTTGTTGAAAATCTTGTTCTGTTTCTCCAGGAAATCCTGTAATAAAGTGAGTGCCAATCATGATTTCTGGAATTGCTTGTTTAAATTTTATTAATGTTTCTACAATATTTTCAATGAGATATGGTCTATGCATAATTTTTAAAATGCGATTGCTTCCAGATTGTATAGGAAGACAGAAACAACCAATGTGTTCTCGGTTATTTTCGAACAATTGTTGTAGTTCTTTTTTGTATCGATAAAACCAGTGCACACCAAAATCATGAAAATGGAAAATGTAGTTTCCTGAAATTTGGAACATGGCTTGAAGAAGATGGACAATGTTTGTTTGTATATCCTGCCCGTATGCTCCTGTGTCTCCTCCTGTTAAGAAAAATGTACGATGTTTTTTTTGTAGGCCATTTTTAAATTCTGTCAAAATTGTGTCTAAAGGTTTGCTTAATAATTTCTGTTCTGCGTATCTTGTGACACAAAAGGCACAATTTCCTAAACAGCCCCAATTGATGCGAATTTTATATCCTTTTTTTGCTTCTTCATATTGAAGTTGTGCTTTTGTTTTTGGTCTTTCTGATTCATATTTTGCAATTTGTTTGTCAAAAATCGTGATATTTGTATCTGGGATATCTTGCATGGGATACATAGGTTGAAAAATAGAATCTAGCTCTTCGAGGTTTCTTGTTTTAATATGGATAGCATCTGGAAAATTTTCTTGCAATCGTTTAGGATTGATGGATGTTAAGCAACCACAGATAATAAATAATGCATGAGGTTGTTTTTTTTGATAGATTTTTTTCATTTTAGAAATGGACCAATCTTCGTATTTTTCACAAAATCCGCATGTGACAAATACAATGGCATCTGCTTGTTTAACATCAAATGTGAGAGTATATTTATTTTTTTTTAAATAGTCCCAAATGCGTTGTGTATCTAGTTTTCTTTTTTCGCATCCTAAATAGTTCACGTAACATTTTTCAATTGTTTGTGACATAGTTTTAATTTTGTCCTTCTTTTGTTCTTAAAAATGCTATTTGTTTTTTAATTTGCTTTTCTTGTTCTGTATCTAGTTCATATTGCAATGCTGTTTTATAATCTTGCAAAGCATTTTCAATATTATTTTGTTTTTCATAGACTTGTGCTCGGTCTATGTATGCTTGTGCAAAATCAGGTGCAAGGGAAATAACTTGAGAAAAGTAAGAGAGTGCTTTGTTGTAATTATTTTCATTGAAATAGATCTGTCCTAGCGTTCCATAGACAGAAGGAAGTTCACTATCAAGCTCTAAAGCGTGTTCTAAATCTTGGATAGCTAAGGCGGTATTCCCTTGTTGACAATAGAGTTCCGCACGATTTTCATATGTTCTGGGGTTATGAGAATTTAACGCAAGAGCTTTGTCGTAAATTTTTAATGCATCTTCATATTTTTGTAAATTTTGCAAACATTCTGCAAGAGAAATATAGGCGTCTTCATATTGTGGATTGAGTTGAATAGCTTGTTCAAAATCTTTGAGAGCATAAGAATATTGTTCATTTTGCAATAAGTTAGAACCTAAGATAAAGCATCTTTCTGCTTGTTTATTATTTTGTAATATTTGTTGTTCTGTCCACAATTGGCGAATGAGTTTTGGTAGATTATTGGGGCGTTTGTTAGGATTTTCATGTAACATAGGTTGAATCAAAGATTGAATCTCGGGTAATTCAGGCAAGTATTGCTGCATGATTTTTGCATAGCTGTATAAATCAGTTTTATATGTTTCTTGTTGGCGTAGTATTTGTTCAGGGGCTCTGTAATCATGTTGTATGTTTCTTGCAAATCCAAGGTCTGTGATTTTCGCGATGTTTTTATTTTTATGTTCATAGAGGCGAATATTTTCAGGATGTAAATTTCCATGAAAAAAACTTTGCTTATCTTGTGTAAAGTAAGACTGAATTTTTCGCAATGCTAAAGAAAATTGTAAAGCAAGTTTAATTTTTTCTAAGGTAGATTTATTTGTTGCATTCTGCAAAATATCTTCCTCAGCCCATGTTGTGATTACAAAAGTGGAATTCCCTTCAGCAGCATGAAATAAGATATGGTCAATATGCTCATGTTGGATTTTCTGTAAAATTTCAAATACTTTTAAAAAATTTTCATATGAAGTCGGAATTTTTTTTAAAAAATATGGTACAGCAGAAGCATCTTGAATTTTCCAAACTGCATTCTTCTTAATCGTCTGAAGAATAGTATATTTTTTATTATTGATTTTAATAGTTTCCATTGTAGATTCTTTCTAAAATTTCTTTCCTAAAACTTTTTTCAAAGGTATAAAGAAAGCAAAATAAAATATTTTGCTTTCTTTATTTTTGATTATATGGAAATTCTATGAGTAATTTTTATTTTTTAATTTCATTCTTATATTGAATTTATGGTGCTTCTTAAAAATTAAATGAATGTATATCACACCAATCACTATAAAAAAGTACATAATCAAAAGAAAATCTTTGAAAGAATATCGTTTTTGGGGTTGTGTTTGAAATCGAATAGATTTTGGAATGCTATATTGGGCAACAGGGTTTACATTTTCATATTGTTTCTGAGCATACCATAAGATGCTAGGAGAATATGTTCTTGCTGTGTTTTGGGGCTCTATATATTTTAATGGATCGTCTATTTGCTTCCAACCATTGTCCCATTCACAAAGTTCCAAATAAAGAAAGGAATTTTCTTGGTTAGGAATAGTAGAAACAGTTCCTATGATATTGTTTGCTTTGACAATATCACCTAAAACCCAATGTTTTTGTGTGCTTTGATTTTTTCCAATATTTATATGGTGATAGCCCCAGACTTGTTGTCCACGCAATCTTTGGATGCGAATGTATCCAGGAGTATTTGTTTGAGATTGATGAATTTCTACAATTTTCCCATCTTCTATAGAGTATACTGGTGCTTCGGGAATCGAAGCAATCCATACGCCTGATTTGTCTGGTGTTGTATTGTCAGAATATGCTTGCATATTAGGATGAATTTGATTTTGTGGCAATAAAGGCCAAGCTCCCCCAATATTTTTAATTTGAAAAGAACCAACAACATAAGAATCTAAAGTATGTCCAAGATTATCTTGAACACCACGCACTTCCACAGTTGCTTTTCCTATAGGATGATTATTTGTGATTAATAATTCTGCTTCACAAATAGTTTCATTGTAGGATTCAATAGTAAAGGGATATTCTCTATCTTGGATATGTGCCACAATGATGGGTTTACTTTTTATATCTATGCCAGCAGGTTCATCTTGGAGTTGTAGAGAGAGTTTGACCATACCAATTTGTAATTCTGTTGGTTGTAAACGAGGAATGATTTTTGGTGGTTCTCTATCAATCCAAAGTTTAGAGTTTACATACGTGGTGTTATTCGCATTATCTATGACTTCTAATACAAAATCGTGTTCTCCCTTAGTATATTCATGTAGATCTATATCTAATGTTGTTATAGATTCTGGTGTATCTTGTCTTGCAATTTCTTTTTTATTTAAAAATAATCGAATTTGTTGTACACCTGAGATGGTATCTTCTGTGTAGATGGTGATTTGCCCTTTATCATGGAATAAAAGCGGATTTGGTTTTTCAATTTTTCCTAAAGGCGGATCTTTATCAATCTGGATTCGAAGAGGATTTAATACTTGGTTATTGCCTGCTTTATCCCAAAGAATACATTGTAAATAATAGACTCCACTATTTTCTACATGAATCTCGGCTTCCCAGACACCTTCTTTTTCAGGTGTTGCTTGCAGAGTTTGATCACCAATTTGCAATTCCACTCTATCTATGCCAGAAATATTATCTTCTGCATGGACTTTGATAGAAAATGTATCAGAATAATATTCTCGACTTGGATCGAGCCAATTGCCTTGAGGAGGTGTTGTGTCATATAGAATACTAAGAAGCCCTATAGAACTTTTATTTCCTGCTAAATCTGTTGTAGTTGCTTTAACCTTGTATTCATTTTCATAGGGTGGTGTCCAAGTAAGACGCCATCTATATTCATTTCTTTGAAAAGGAATCGGCGGGATATCTGTTTCTACAATTTCTAAAATAGTTTCTAAGATTCCGCCATCATCTAACACATCCACTTCCATGTCTATAGGACCAGAAATCACAGTTCGTTCTGTAGGTTTTTTCCAACTAATTAAGGGAGGGGAAGTGTCAATTTGTGTATAGATATCTAAACTAGTCTGATTTCCTAGATTGTCCCATGCAACTAAACAAATTTGATAACTTCCATCTGGTAAATTTTCCCATTTACAACCCCATCGGTCTTTTTCGTTCCATGTAGTACAAGCAATTTCTGGATGATCTTTTAAAGTAAATTCAATATTGCCTACACCAGAAGGGTCTGTGATTTTTGCTTCACATACAAGTGGTCCTTGTGTAGGGCCTTGTGCTAGAGGTGCTAAAACTTGGATGCGAGGACCTTGCCGATCTAATCGAATTTTTTCTGAATATTTTGCTTTGTTTCCTAAGGTGTCTCTAGCTTCTATTTCTAATAAATGGTAGCCACGAGCTTGGTCAGGTATGTCCCAAGTTTTAACATATTTATTATCTGTAATTTTTTTAGCTGCTCCTATAGTTTTTTGGTCAATCCAAATAAGGATGTCTTTGACTTCGGAAGTTTCATCTGAAGATTCTATTTCAAAGTCTACTATTCCAAAATTTTTTTGTACATAGGGCAATAATTTTAGACTAGGAGCAGTATTATCAATCACAATAGAAATAGGTTGAGAAAGATAACGTTGTTGATCCTTTTCAGCCTGTGCTGTGAGGGTATACGTTCCATCTGTATATTTTGTTGTATCCCAATCATACAGCCAATGGCGATCTTCTAACTTTGCAATTCCTAATTCTTTATGATCTAAAAAAAAGACAACTCCACTCCAATTCTTGTTATTATTGACTTTCAACACAAGATTGGAATTAGCATGGCTTGGCAATTTTTCAATTTTAAACACAGCTTCTTGCGTTTGAAGTATGCAAAGGGGAAGAAAAAACAAAAGAAGGAGAAAAGTGAGTTTGTTCACATGAATTTCCTTTTTGATGTGTCATTGAAATCAACGACCTTTAAAAATAAGGGGAAAAGTGAGTTCGTTCATATATATTTCCTTTTTTAAAGAAGGAAAAAAGTGAGTTTGTCATATACATTTCATTTTTTAAAGAAGGAGAAAAGTGAGTTTGTCACATACATTTCATTTTTAAGGAATCGTTGAAATCAATGATTTTAAAGCTATGAAAGATGTTTATGAACCATCGTAGAATTGGCTTGCGCAACTGGAAGAATCAAAACGTCGGCAAGAACAACATGAGGTGGTCGAGTGACTACAAATTCAATGATTTCTGCAATATCTTTTCCTGTAAGAGGTTGATATCCTTTGTATACATTGTCGGCTTTTTGTTGATCACCATGAAAACGAACAACAGAAAATTCTGTTTCTACTAGTCCTGGTGAAATGGAAGTGACTTTGATATTGTAGGGATTGAGATCTTGTCGCATTCCTTTTGTAATAGCATCAACAGCATATTTACTTGCACAATATACATTCCCTTTAGGATAGACTTCTTGGCCAGCAATGGAACAAATATTGATAATATGACCTGTTTCCCTTTGTATCATGTTTGGTAAAATCGCTTTGCTTACGTATAAAAGACCTTTTACATTAATATCGATCATATTGTCCCAATCTTGGATATCACCTTCATGAATCGGAGAAAGTCCATAGGCATTTCCTGCATTATTTATGAGAATATCAATGTTTTTCCATTCTTCTGGCAAAGATTGTATCTTTTTAAAAACTACGTCTTTATCACGAACATCAAACGATAATGTGAAAACTTTTGTTTTTTCTTTTAATTCGTTTTGTATTTTTTCTAGTCGCTCTTGTCTACGACCGCATAAAATCAAATTAAAATGAGAAGCTAAAGCATAGGCTGTTGCTTTTCCAATACCAGAAGTAGCACCTGTAATAAATGCAATCTTTTTCATTCTACTTCCTCATTTTTTTGAAATGTGACGTCCATCATTCCTTTAGCTTGCAAATAAGGTGCATTATCAAGATTCATCACGTATTGAACTTGTATAGATAGATTGCCTTTAACCCAAGTGTCTGTGTTGACATTATATGTATGAGTGCCTTGTACCTTGTAGAAACCTGTTTTAATAGAAACTGGTTTTTTTTCTAAATCTGGTTGCAATGTTCCTTTGACAGAAAAAACAATCTGGAAGTTTTCTTTTTGGGAGACTTCATAGGTGAGATCACCTTTTGCATATCCTCCATTTCCCATGCTGATTTGGCAAGGTACAGTCCAAGATGTTTCTTCTTTATAGGTGGGATGGAATAGAATGAGATTCTGAACTAACCCATTGTCTAGTAAATTTTGTGCTCCCTCTTGGGCAAGAATCGTGATTTCATCACCTGTTCTTTGAAATAGAGGCACGGAAAAAGAATCTTGAACTTGTTTTTTCATTCCTTCTGGTAATTGATCTACGGGAACTGTTTCTATGTCATCTGTTCTTAAACGATAAGAAGAAACTTTGGCAGAATCCATAGACATTTGAAACGTTATTTTTTGGTCTACTGTAGTTTTAACTTGTAAAGAATCTAATGAATATGTGACTACTTCATTGTCTTTGTTGGTAGTATAATAGTATGTTGTTTGACCTCCTAGTGCATAGTCTTTTTCATTTTCTGTTTTATCTACATACATAGCTTTTATATCACTAGTAATAGTCACAGAAAAATGATCTATTTGTTGAATTCCAAACATTTGAGCAGACACAGCAGACGCAACAAAAAATAAAATCATATACAATTTCATAAATATTTCCTTATAAGTAAATTTTTTTTAGATACATTACACTTTCCTTATCATACCAAAATACAAAAAAACATTCAATTGTAGAAAATTTTTTTTTTGTACTTGACATTTATAAAATATTTGTTATTATGCCAGTATAAAAATAAAGAAAAAAGGGCGAGTAGCTCAGTTTGGTTAGAGTGTTACGTTGACATCGTAAAGGTCGCTGGTTCGACCCCAGTCTCGCCCACCATTTGAAAATATCTTTATCTTATCTTCATCTGATATTTTCACGGTGATATTATATCAATCACAACATGATATTATATCACTTTTTTAATATAAAAAACAAAACACAATACAAAAACTTCATTTATTTTTTGTATTGTGTTTTGTTTTTTTTTATGTTTATTATTTCGTTACAAAAATAGCTTTTTTTTGTTGTTCGATGACTCTCCCAATTTTTTGTGCTGAAGGTACATTATCTTGTAATTCTTGATAAAATGCATCTGCTTGTGCAGGGTCTACTGCAATGAGAAGACCACCTGAAGTTTGTGGGTCAAAAAGCACATATTGATGTTCCATATCAATATTATTTTGAAAATCTGTATAATATGAGGCATAGTTTTTATTTCGTAAAAGTCCTTTAGATAGTTTTCCTTGGTGTGCAATTTCCAATGCTTCAGGAATAATGTCTATGTTATTTACATTCAATTCTATAGAAACATTGCTACCCTGTGCCATTTCTATAGCATGACCAAGGAGAGAAAATCCAGTAACATCTGTACATGCATGAACATTGTACTTAACCATAAGATCGCGTGGTTTTTTATTGAGCGTTGTCATCAGTGTATTCATGAATGTTTCACCCTCTTCACTTAATATCCCAGCTTTTTTACCATTGATAAGTAAACCTACGCCCAAAGGTTTTGTAAGGAATAGAATGTCATTGACTTTAGCATTGCTATTGACGATTAATTTTGAGGGATGTACAAAACCAGTTACAGCTAAACCATAAATAGGAACTTCGCCATAAATGCTATGACCTCCTGTGATTAATGCACCAGCTTCATATATTTTATCACAACCACCTCGCAAAATTTGATGAACTGCATTTGCAGGCATGTCTTCTGGTATAATCAGCACATTTTGTGCACAAGTTGGTTCGCCTCCCATAGCATAAATGTCAGAAAGAGCATTGGTCGCAGCAATCTGACCATATATATAAGGGTCGTCTGCAATGGGTGGGAAAAAATCAATCGTTTGTACTAATGCTAGTTCTTCAGAAATTTGATACACAGAGGCATCGTCACTTTTATCAAATCCAACAAGGAGATTGTCGTCTTTATGTACTTTTAGACCTTCTATCAATTGACTCAATACGCCTGTTCCTACTTTTGCACCACAACCAGCACATTTTGCTAATTTTGTTAATTTGATTTCGTTTTCCATATTGTCCTTTCCCTTTTTAATCTTGTGTGAAGTTATTTTGTAGATCAAGAATTTTTTTATAATCAACGCAATATACTTGTTGATAAAATTGTTCCATTTCTTTTTCTAAAGTAATGTCTTGAAAAAGTTCTGGATAACAGAGCATGCTAAGCCATAAAATTCCAAGAACAGAATCTGGACAAGGAAAGTCCCAACCTATGATTTGTTTATGGGGCATTTCAAAAATTTGTTTTTGTTGCACTGCACGGATAACTTGGTATTTCTTGTCTTTGTATATAGATTCTTTTGTGTACATAGAAGAAGGACTCAATATAATACAATCAGGATTCCAAAGCACAAGTTGTTCTAAAGAAATATTACTACTTCCACTAGTTTCCATGTCTACTACATGAATGCCACCAGCTCTTTCTATCATTTCATTTTGTAACATCCATTTAGAGTAGGAGCGTAAAAATATACTGCTAGATGCAAAAAAAATACGTTTTTTTTTCATCTTTTTTGTCAATCTTTTTTGGACGAGTTGTAAAATGCGATCCATTTCTTGGACAACTATGTTTGCTTTGTTTTCTACATGGAGTTCTTTACCTAGAACAAGTAATGATTCTTGGATTTCTACAATAGATTCTACTTTGAGTAAAAAAGAACGAATTCCAAAATTAGACAATTGTTCTTCTATTTTTCCCCCTGACACTGTGTCATATAATAAAACAATGTTAGGGTTTAAACTCACTACTGTTTCTATATTGACACCGCGTGCCTTGCTTCCTACGATAACAAGATTTTGTAAATTTTGTATTAAATATTGAAATAAAGGGATATCTGTATTGGGATGTATGCCTACTAATGTATGTTGTTTTCCTAATGCTAAAACAATATGAGTAGTAGGACGATAGGTAGAGATAATTCGCATGTGATTGTTGTTTTCTTCTTTTCGTCTACAAGATAAACAAAGCAAACAACAAAATATGCAAATAAAATATTTCATATTACAATTTCTCCTATATACTATTATGGCTGTAAGAATATAAAAAATATTATCATCATCATGGCTGGGAGAATATGATAACAATTCTAAAATAACTTATAAAAAAATCAACTAAAGAAAAAGAAATATGAATACACCAGAAATTTTTTCCTTTGTAGGAGGAGGTGGAAAAACAAGCTGCATACATTTTTTTGCTCGAAAATATGGAAAAACAAAAAAAGTTATGATAACCACCACAACTCATATACAAACACAACCGTTTTTTACATTAGAAAATCCTACAATTTTTGAAATCGAACAAGCTTTTCAAACAGAGAATATTCTTTGCATTGTTCAATCTTTACCTCAGTGTTGCAAAAAAACAATGCCTACAAATTTGCAAGATATTGTACAGTATTTTATAGCAAAACAGCAAGATATGTATTTTCTTATCGAGGCAGATGGTTCTCGTCAATTGCCTGTCAAAGCCCCAGCTGATTATGAACCTGTGATCCTTCCAGAAACAACACATGTATTTGCCATAGCTGGTCTTGATGCTATACAGCAACCGATTTTTCAAGTAGCACATCGACCAGATATATATGCAAAACTTTTGCAAAAATCAAAGCAGGAACTAATTACGCCGCAAGATATGATGTTTGTTTTAACACATCCTAAGGGACAAAAAAAATCTGTTGTTTCAAATTTTACGATTATTTTAAATAAAGCTGATTCAGACATACAAATACAATATGCAAGAGAAGCTATACAATATACATCAGAAGAAGTTTGGATTGCATGTTTTCAAAATTCAACAATCCTTGCTAAACATAATATAAAGGAATATATATGAAATTTTCACAAATCGTTCTTATCAAAGGTGCTGGTGATCTAGCATCTGGCATTGGCCATAAGTTATTTCAATCTGGCTTTCCAGTTGTAATGACAGATTTACAACATCCTACTGCTATCCGCCGTACTGTGAGTTTTTCTTCTGCAATTTTAGAAAAACAATATACTATTGAAAATGTAGTGGCAGAACATGCACTCCATTTTGAACAAGTTCAACAGATTATCCAACAAAATAAAATTGCTGTGATTACAGATCCTTTATGCCAGATTTTACAACAGCTTCGACCACATATTTTCATTGAAGCTACGATATCTAAAAAAAATACTGGAATTCACCTTACAGATGCACCCATTGTTTTAGGCATTGGACCAGGCTACACAGCCCCTCAAGATTGCCATGCAGTGGTGGAAACAAAACGTGGACATCACTTAGGACGTGTCTATTATCAAGGGTCTGCACTACCCAACACAGGCATTCCTGGAAACATTGAAGGATTTACAAAAGAACGATTGCTATTATCACCTTGCCAAGGAATTTTTAAAACAGAACGAAATATTGCAGACAAAGTTCAACAAGGAGATGTCATTGCTACAGTCCAAAATCAACCGTTGGTTGCTTCTATTTCTGGAGTGATTCGAGGTCTTCTTGCTCATGGAACACCTGTTGAGAAAAATATGAAAAGTGGAGACATTGATCCACGAAATGAAGTTTCCTATTGCTTTACCGTATCAGATAAAGCACGTGCCATTGCTGGCGGAGTTTTAGAAGCCATTTTACATCTATTGTAATCCATGCAAGAACAATCATGTCCCATGCACAATACATACAAAAACTAGCAATGCATATAAAACTAGCAGTGCATATAAAAGATACATACAAAAACAAGTGTTGTATATGCACGATACATACAAAAACTAGCGGTTCATATAAAAGATAAAGGCAAAACATGTATTACCTACGAAAGATAGCTTTAAAATAAACTTTGCATGAAAAATATGATTTCTATTTTTACAAACCATTTAAAATTTTATTTCCATTTTTTTAACTTTTTATAACATTTTGTAAATAAAGTAATTATAATTTTTTTTAAAACTCAAATAAAGAAGAAAAAATTTCTTATTTATTTGAATTATCAAAAAAATAATGTACAATATGGAAATCTTTATATTTATATTTTTCTACAAAGAAAGGGTTTTAATGGCTATTATAGATATTGCACTTGTTTGTATATATTTTATTGTAATTTTGGCAGTAGGTATTTTTGCAGGACGAAAAGATAAAAATACTCGAGATTTTTTTCTTGCCGATCGAAAAATTCCGTGGATAGCTGTAGTCTTATCTATTGTTGCCACAGAAATTAGTGCTGCTACATTTTTAGGTGTTCCAGGAACAGGATTTAATGAAAATTTAAACTACATTCAATTTGGTTTAGGTTCGATTGCAGCTCGTTTTTTTATTGCTTGGCTATTTCTCACAGAATTTTATAAACATGACTGCACTACTGTGTATGAGTATTTGGCAAAACGATTCAATGAAAATACTCGATACACAGGTGCAGTCTTCTTTTTTGTAACTAGAATTCTGGGATGTGGTGCACGATTGATGATTGCTGCTGTTGGTTTACATGTTGTTACAGGGTGGTCACTAGAACTCACTCTGATTCTATTTTCCCTAATTGCAATTATATATACAACTTTTGGCGGAATCAAAGCCATTGTTTGGACAGACGTTGTGCAGGCATTGATTTTTATTGCAGGTGGATTTATTGCACTTGGTTTTATTTGGTATAAACTCCCAGATGGTGCATGCCAAGCTATGACCGTTGCACAACAAGGTTTTTGGAATCCAAATATCTCCTTGTCTGCAAGTACTTTTGGATTTTTAGATGGATTTCGGATAGCTGAAAAAGCCAACCACTTAGAACTTTTTCACTGGTTTCCTAAACCTGTGGAAGGACAAGCATCTTGGATTACTTGGTTAAGCGATCCTAATATTTTTTTCCTAGCCTTTTTTAATTCTTTGATCACTACATGGGCAGCATTAGGTACAGACCAAGACATGACGCAAAGAATGTTGACGTGCAAAGATATAAAATCTAGCCAACGTTCCTTGATTGTCAGTGGATTTGTTGGAATTCCTGTTGCTATCGTCTTTTTATTTATTGGCGTTAGCATTTATTCTTATTTTCAAACATATCCAGATCCTCTAATTGTTAGCAATGTTCCTGGAGTTGTGGAGCATGATAAAATTTTTGCATATTTTATACGAACAGCATTGCCAGGTAGGTTACGAACGATTCTTGTGATTGGACTCATTGCAACAGCTATGTCTAGTTTAGATTCTACTCTAGGTGCATTAACTTCCTCGGCTATCGTAGATATTTACAAACCATTGATTAAAAAAAATGCATCTGACAAACATTATTTATTTATTTCTCGTTGCCATATTATTGGATTTGGAATTATTCTAGGAATCATTGCTTGGCTTCTCAGTGAACAAAGAGACTTTTTATGGCTTTGCCTCTCTCTCACTAGCATTACATATGGATCTCTTTTAGGAATTTTTCTCCTAGGCGTACTCACAAAACGAGGAACTGCAAAAGGAAATATTTTTGCCATGGTAAGTGGTGCTATTTTAAATGCTACTCTCCTATACCTCATCAGAACAACTAATTTCCCTTTAGGTTGGAGTTGGCTGATTTTGATTGGAACTGCTTGGACTTTCTGTGTAGGCTCGCTTTTTAAAGAGTAGTTTTTTAAATTACCCTAATCATAAAAAAGGTAGCTATGAATCATAGCTACCTTTTTTTTATCAAAACAATATTTTCTCATCATCTATCAAAAATCATATCTATCAAAAATCATATTCTCATCCTCTATACATTTTTATCAACACAATAATTTTTTCATCATCTATGCATTTCACAAAGTGTTACTTACATATGTATAGAGGAGTGTCAGTAAGTTATGCATTGTGTGAATGGTCACAATGATAAAATAATTTTGCGTTTTTTCATATGTAATTGTTAAGAAAA
Organism: Planctomycetota bacterium; assembly: GCA_017993505.1. Taxonomy (GTDB): domain Bacteria; phylum Planctomycetota; class Uabimicrobiia; order Uabimicrobiales; family JABWCH01; genus JAGOMP01. Next base: position 14,737 of record JAGOMP010000030.1, on the reverse strand, counting down.
GTGCCAGTGTGAATATAGGTAGTGTAGCAAATATATTCTGGTGTACAAGTGTAAATATAATTGCTGTGAGAAAAATGGCTTTTGTAGGTGACAAATAGTTTCGTAATTCACTGTATAGAAAAACTCGGTAGATATATTCTTCTATCCAAGGTGCAAAGACTAAAACCATAAGTATAGCGAAAAACAAGTTCCAATCAGTACTTGTTTTTATATGTTCTGCAATTTCCTGTTCAAATATAGGAATTTGGAAATAGGCAAACAATAAATAAGTAATGGCAATGATAACAAAGTACCAAGGAAGATAGGTTAAGTAGGATATAGTAGCATTAAAAATGGTTGTAAAATTTGTTTTTTGAATTCCACTATGGATAAGTTTGAATTCTGGATGACCTTGTATAATATAAAAAAGGAGTAGGCAATACATGATTTGGAAGATTTCAAAAACAATCATCTGGAGAAATATGTTATCTTTAATTTGAGGATATAGTCTGATAATTGGGTAGAATAAAAGTGTATGGAGAATAAAATATAGTAAAATGCAAGAAAAAAAACGATTCGTGCTTCGTGGGATAGCTTGAAATGTTTGTGTATGTTTTTGTAGTATATATTTTGTGAAACGCGTTGTTTCTACAAGAAGAATAGCTGTGCATACAATGAGAAGGAAAAGTTGCATTTTATTTTGTTGCAATATTTGAAAGTCAAAATAAGGAATATACTGAGCGAGAAATTTCATATTGTTATCCTATATTATTGGTATTTTGCAAAAATCATACGCCCTACATTAGTTTGTAGTACGTTCGTGACAACAACGTCAATGATTTTTTCTGGTTGCCCCCAACCATTATCTATCACAACAACAGTGCCATCTTCTAAATATCCAATGCCTTGGTTAGGATCTTCTCCTTGTTTGATAACACGAATCTGTAGGATATTACCAGGTAGGACAGGAGGGCGAAGAGCATTTGCCACTGCGTTAATATTAATCACATCAATGTGTTGCAATGTGGCAATTTTATTTAAGTTAAAATCATTAGTAACAAGAATTCCAGAATATCTTTTGGCAAGACAAATGAGTTTATCATCTACTTTTTTTATTTGTGGATATGTTTCATTGTCGTAGCGTATTTGTAAGTTTGGTTTTTGTTCAATTTGTGTAAGAATTTCTAAACCTCGTCGTCCCCTTATTCGTTTACTTCTATCTGATGTGTCTGCCAATGTTTGAATTTCTTGTATAATAAATTTAGGAATAATGATGATTCCATTTAAAAGTTTAGTATCTAGCATTCCAAGAATGCGTCCATCAATGATAACGCTCGTATCAATGATAAAATGTTGAGCTTTTTCTTCTTCTTCTTTATTAAGTTCTATAAAGGGGATTAAAATTTTATATCGATTTTTTGTTTTAAAAAGCACCACTAAGGATAAATAGCAAAAAAAGAATGTGACTCCCACTTCTAAAGACTCTTGAACAAGAATCGCTTTATGAGATGGTGATATCTTTCTTAGAACTTGGATATGAGGCACTAAAAGGAATGCTTGAATAAATAGATTCGAAGCAATGAATCCAATCAATAATCCTAGTATAATTGTGAATATTGCTGAGATAAAGCGTGCAGAATATTGAATTTCTAATAGAATGATTCCTATAGAAATTAATGTTCCTAATAAAATACTAAAAATATTGACAGGTGCAAAAGGAGCTGACCCTGTGATGCCCACAGAAATTTGATAGGAAACACTAGAGGAAGTTATAACAAAAAGTAAACGTAAAAAGAAGAGAGCACCTTTCATACGACGTTGTTCCTTAAGGGAGAATAAATGTATTGTTTTTTTGAAAATAAATAAAATAATATTTGTTAAATTCTTTTCAGAAGATTTTTTATAATCTTAAAAAATCAAGGATATAATATTGTTGCCCCTTATTTGTTTTGATAATTTCTAAAACAGGTTGCATATTTAGTAATTCTTTTACAATTAAGATAGTAGTTGTGTTGCATTGTTCTGCCAATTCTGTGATGGTATTGGCTTTATTTTCTTGTAGATGTTTATATATTGTTTTAGCTAAAGGCGTTTTGATATATTGTTGTTGCAATTTTTGTATGTTTTCTTGTGTATTATATGTATCGTATTCTGGATTATCATCGGGCTTGAGTTGAATTTTTTGATGGCTTTGAATTTTAGGAAAAGCATTTTTTCTTTGGCATAGAATATAGATCGCAGGTGTATTTTGTTGCATTTGTTGTGTCAATATTTTGTATTGCTGTTGTGTCAAATATTGTAGATTGTCACAAATAAGAACGCTGTTTTCTTGTTCTGGTTTAATTTTTTGAATGTCTTGCATTGTTGTATAAGGTGTCCATGTATAAAGTTGAATATGTTGTTTTGTGTAGAAATGAAAATTTTTAGCTAAAGATGTTTTTCCTGTACCAGGATATCCATATACTTCAATAATTTGTAATTCATTTCGTTGTTGTAACCATTGGTTAGCTTGTTGTAGTGCATATTTTATTTTTATTTGCACCCAAGGCAGAAGAATATGTGTTTGTTCTGGAATTTCTGGTTGTTGTTGCAATAAAAATTCTTGGCATTTTATATTTGTTAATTCTAATGTGTCAAAATCTTCAATATATTCTGATTTAATGATTTCAAAAAAAGGACTTGCAGGAAGGCTGGAGTGTTGATACATAAGGTAAACTTTATCTGAAAATTTTTCGTAATTGACATCATCCCAAAATTTCCAGTCTTCTCGAAAGTTGATAAATATTTCTTGTGTTTCTTGGCTGTCTAATATAGAAATTAAATCTGAATCTTTCTTCATGTATGTTAAAAACCAATATAATTTGCTAACTCGGTCATCCATGTCAGGTTTAGACAAACTAGGATATTTTTCCCATAAAGTGCGTAAAGGTTGTAATACGATTTTTGATAGATATGGTTCTAAATATTTATATAAAATATGGATAGAATCATATGTATTGTTAGGCAAAATAAGATTGCTATTCGGTGAAATATGCCAATATTCTAAAAAAAGGAGTTTTTCCCAACATTCTAAGATCGTTTGAAAATGTTCTTGTATGAGTCTATTTTTTGCATCATCTGTAATGTAAGCTTCCCAAATGATTTCTTCTAATAATACTGTTGAGATATTTTCCATATTGTTCTCCTTATTTTATTTATTAGAACGAATTTCACTCATTTGTTGCAATGTTGTATTGGGGTAGTAATGAGATAATATTTGTTCAAATGTTTTGCCTTGCAATGCCATTCCTAACGCACCCATTTGACAAAGTCCAACTCCATGTCCCCACCCTGCACCTTGCAAGTGAAAAAGCGTGTCTGTTTTTTGTATGACAAAGGCAGAGCTAAATAAACAAGACGGATGTAACGCTGTTCGTATTTTATATTCGCTATGTATAGTATATATTTTGTTGGTAGAAGTATGAATTTGCAATTCATAAATCCTACCAGAATTTCCACGTTGTATAGGTTGCAAGTCCGTGACTTGACCTTGTATAGGATAGCCTTTTTGTTGTAAAAGTTGTGTGAGTTTTTTAGGTGAGATTGCATAATTCCATCTATGGTAATCATCTTGTTCGTCCACTGCACCTAAATATTGTTGCAAAGAATGATAAGGTACATATTTAGGACTACAATAGCTTTCAGGAACATCTTGGATGTATTCTTCTATAGAATGGTAAGGAGAAAATGGTTTAGGTGCGTCTTCCAAAGATTGTAAATAAGGTTCAGATGTGTTTTTCCAAACATTATGAGCATATTCTGTAATACCACCACAATTTTTACTGTATCGTGTGTCACAAATTATATGATTATGAGTTAAGACAAAACCAGTAGCAACTTCACTAATTTGTTCTATGCAAGGTAGGTAATTTGTAATGCCTTGGTATCTTTGACAACAATCATCATTGCATGCATCATATTCTTTATGTTTGTTTTCTGCGTGTGCTAAAAACCAAGAGCGAGCTACGACCATTTGAGCTTGCAACATGGCTGCAGGACAAAATTTGCCCATTTCAGAAATAGCAACGCATGTGATATAGTTCTCCAAGGAGAGATTGTTGATGAGTTGTATTCCTTGTTCTGTAATCTTCATTTGAAAATTTCCAGGCAAAGTTTGTGAAATCTGTTTTTTCCAATGAAAATGGCGTCCTACTATAATATTATCCCAAACAATAGCCTGTTCACTTTGAAGATTTATTGGTTGTAGATTTTGAATAGTAGCAACGTTTGTTTTTTTAGAAAGTGCAACCTCTTTTTGAAAGAGCTGTATAGCATTTTGCATTGTTTGTTGCACAATGTAATTTGTATTTTGTTGCAATGGAATGATTTCTTGTCCATTTTGCCATATATATTGGGCATTTTTATTTATATGGAAAGAAAGTCGTGTTTGTTGGTCTTCTGGGAGAACTATACCTATATTGAGCATGTTTTGTACTTTAATCTAAAATAATTCGACATTCATGTTTTGTACTTTAATCTAAAATAACTCGATATTGAATAAACCCTGGTTCTGTTTCAGATGGTTGTTCATACATAATATAAGGAATTTCATTTTCATACTTGCGAGCTTCAGGAGATGTAATCATAATAACATAAGGATAACCATCATGTTGTTTAATTTTCCAATTGTTATCTGCTTTGATTTGGATATCTTTTTTTGCTTGCAAAAATTGAATTAAAATTTCACGAACTTGGTCTTGGAATTGATAGATTTTATGTTTTGGAAGATCAGCAAAAAATTTACTTCCTGCTCGATAATTATTAGTCGCTACAATAAATTCTTGGTCGTCTGTAACAGGTTGTCCATTATATTGTAGATCTTGGATTCTATAAGCATCTTCATGGATCAATTGTTTTTTATCGTTATATCTTGCAGGTAGAGAAACATCAACAAGATATGTAACTCCATCAATAACATCAAAGCTATAAGCATCGAAATTTCGATTGACAAGTTCTTGAGGACCTTTGACTCCTGTTTCAATTTGATTGAATTGAGAAACAGAGATTTCTAACCATTCTCGCAACATTTTTCCAGAAATTTGTACTGCATATATAGTATTGGCATAGCTGTACACATTTGCCATGTCTTTAATAGCAAGTTTTCCTGCTGGTACGTCAATGTAAGAAAATAGTTCTGAATATGCACGACCACCACATTTAAAAGGTGCAGCAGCACTCAATACTGGCAAATGTTTTAGTGGAGTGTCTTTGAAATAGTTTTCTACATACCATTTTTGTCCTTCATTGATGAATTGCAATAAACTAGAATCTGCAATTTGTGCAAAATAACTACGAAGCGGAGAAGAAACTTTGCCAAGCTCTTGATTTGTGTATTCAATCGTTCGTTTATGTACATCTTGCAAAAGTTTTTCTAATTTTTCATCTTTTTCCCCAAGTTGAATGGCTTGTAAACTTGCTTTTTTATCTATGACTTGCCATTGATTTTCATTTTTTTCTAATGTAAGTTGAATGATTCCTAACTGCATTCCATAATTGGCAGCAATGACTACAGGAGTATTATGAACTAAACCTTTGTCATATTGAATATATTCTGTATTGGGAATGCTACGATTGGGAAATAGTACGTGCGTATGACCAGCCAAGATACCATCAATGCCTTGAATTTGTGATATTTCCACAACTGGATTTTCCTCATCATTAGGAATGTGAGAAATACCACCATGACAAAGTACAATGATAACGTCTGTTTTATGGCGTAAATGTTGAACATAATGTCGAACTGTTTCTACCATAGGAGTCGTTGTGATTTTACCTTTTAAGTGCATCTTGTCCCATTCTTGAATTTTAGGAGGAACAACACTAATCACGCCTATATGAAGAATATGAGGAACGTTATTATGATCTATGCATTGTTTTTTTAAAATTACATAAGGTTTCCAAGGTGCTTGTTCATAAATAGGTTGAATATTCGCACAAAGAACAGGCGGAATTGCATCTTGTATCATTCTATATAAAAAAGGAAGACCATAATTAAATTCATGGTTGCCTAGCCCCAGAGCATCATATTGTAATGCATTGACTGCTCGGATATAAGGATGAATTGCACCTTTTGGTAGTCCTTCAATTTTTGCAATATAATCACTCATTGGTGTGCCTTGTGCCCAATCCCCATTGTCGAAAAGTAATATATTTTCATGTTGATTCCGGTATTGATTGATTAAATAAGCAGTATGTACTAAACCAAATGCTTGGGCAGAGGAATCATTATAATAATCATAATCTAAAAGATATGTGTGTACATCTGTAGTTTCTAATATATGTAAATCTATTGTTTGAGCTGTGAGACTTACGATACATAGAAAAATAAACATCATCATTGTTTTCATAATTTCCCCTTATTCTGAAATTTCTTCTATAATCACTCGAAAACCAGTAAATTCTAATTTACTTCCCCATCGACTTCGATTAGCAATGCGACAAACTTTTGCCATATTACTCCAAGAACCGCCTCTACGTACATGTATTTTCCCTGTATCAGGACCTTTTGGATTTTCTTTGATCGTTATATCATAAGGGGCATACCAATCTTGACACCATTCACAGACATTTCCCAACATATCATACAAACCCCAATGGCTTGGAAGTTTTTTTCCAACAGGATGTACACCGCTAAAGGATGAGGTATATTGACAAGAAATCCATGAATCACTAGGCTGCCCGCCAGGATAATCTACTCCACTATTCCCTGCATACCAAGCAATATAATCTAATTCAGGTGCATTATTTGTAGAAATAATCGTAAAATCACCTAAATACGTCATGCCATAAATGCCACCTCGACACGCATATTCCCATTGTGCTTCTGTAGGAAGTTTCGTGTTTGTTTTTTTACAAAATTGTTCTGCATCTTCCCAAGAAACATTTTCTATAGCAGCATTTTTCCCAGCATTTTGAAAATAAGATGGATTAGAACGTTGAATAATTTGCCATTGTTCTTGCGTAATTTCATAGGTAGACATCCAAAATCCTTTTGTAATTGCAATAACATGCATCACTTCCTCTTCATGGCGTCCTTCTTCATTTTCATGTGACCCCATATAAAATATGCCAGGTGGGATTAATGTCATGGCAAGTTCTACTCCATTTCGATAAAACGTTTTTTCCATGGGTAAAGCTTGGTAATTGGCATACCATACTTGGTACGTAGAAGCATATTGCAACTGATCTTCAATGCTCAATTTTAACCAAGCATCGTGTGTAAAATCCCAAATTTCTTTTTCTTGATTCCAGCATTTTTCTTTTAAATTAGGTGGAAGAACAGCAACTACATTGTCTTTTAAATGCTGTACAAATTTTGTTAGAACTGTTTTTTCTTTCGTAGAATTTTCAGGAATGGGAGAACTTTTAGCAAAAATCACAACAGATATGCTCATACTAATAAACACAATGGATATAAATAATAAACCTTTAAGAAAATGTTGTTGCATCTTTTTTTTACGTTTGATTTGAACGATCTGGCGAGGTAACTGTCTTGCAATAGTACGTTGCCCTGTTGTATCCTCTTCTAGCAGTTCTGATGGCCTTATTCTTCTATTTATTTGAGTTGCTAATATAGAAGGATTTTTTTGTTCTACAGGAAGAGATACTTGGGGAGGCGAACTCAAAGCTTCATAAAAATCTAGGCAAGAATCAAATCGTTTTTTCGAATCTTTCGATAAAGCCTGTGTAATTGCTTTTTGTGCATATTCTGGGATTCCCATAATGTATGCAGGTTCAGTCATTACAATATTATGAGTTAATTGTAAAATATTACTTCCTTGAAAAGGTGGACTTCCTTTTAACATTTCATATACAATAATCGCCAATGACCATAGATCTGTTGAAGGCCTTACTGCATTATTTTCTCCAGGCTGGATTTGTTCTGGAGAAACATACACTGGTGTTCCAAAAATACTAGGTAAATTAATATAGCTTTTGCCATCCTGCATTTTTTGAGAAAGTCCAAAATCCATAATCTTTACGTTTCCTTCGGAATTAATCATAATATTTCCAGGTTTAATGTCTAAATGCAAAACTCCCTTACTATGAGCAAAATCAAGTCCAGTGGCAATCTGTTGTACAATCGGAAGAATTTCTTCTAACTTATAACGACGTTTTTCTTCTAATTTCTTTGCAAGTGTTATGCCTTCGAGATATTCAATCACAAGACAATATAATTCTTGTTTTTTATTTTCAATAAATTCATACATTCCACATATATTTTGATGAATTAATTTACTTACAGTTATAAATTCTTTTTTAAAATCATGCAAGACTTCTGGCATTTGAGAAAGATGTTGAGGCAATACTTTTAAGGCAACAAAACGTTCATCTTGAAACTGTATATCTTCTGCTTTATATACAATTCCCATTCCTCCACGTCCCAATTCTTTTATAATACGATAATGCCCTACAACGTCCATGACGTCCAGTTGTAAACAAGAAATTCCTTGTTCTAAAGCAGTGAGTTTTGAACAAGAACGAATTCCAACTTTATGCTCTTGTGGCTCCAATGAATTTTGTACATGTTTTAGTTGTTCTTGTAGACGGGAATACCTCATTTCAAAGATTTTTTCTGAAATTTTGCCATTGTCAAAACGCTCTTCTAAAGCCTGCATTGCAGCATGTATTTCTTTCAACGTTTTCGACATTTATTTTTTCTCCTCAGCAAGATTTTGGACTATTGAACTTGTACGGATTTTCGTCAATTCCTCTTTTTGTAACAGAATTTTTTCTCCGCCAATACTCCTTGCGTTTTGAAAATATTTCAAAGCTTGCTCTGTTTTTTGATTATAAAGTGCAATTTGTGCTAGATGTAAAAAAGGTAATGCTGAATAAGGATTTTCATTCTTAGCTTTTAAATAATAAATTGCTGCAAATTGTAAATTATTTTTTTGTTCATAATAATAACCTATCTGACAATAGGATCGCATTTTAATATAAGGAGTACCATATTCTATAGCTTTTTGTAAATGAAATAAACCAGCGTTTTCATCTATATATAAAAGAGACTTTCCTAAATAAAACGCTGCTTCGGCATTTTTTTTATTTTTTTCTAAAATTTGTGTATAAGAATATATTGATTCTAAAGATTTTTTTTCAAATTCTGCTAAAATTCCTTGGTACACTTGAAACTTTTCATCTTCTATAATATTCGGTTGTTTTTGTACCCATTGTTGTAAAGATAAAGCAAGTGCTATTGGTTCTTTTAATTGTCGATAACATTCAAGAACATTGTAATTTAATGCTGGGCTTAGAGGGAAAAGAGCCAAGCCTTGTTGCCAAATACGAATGGCTTGCAAAATATCATTTTGTTGCACAAAACACAACCCTACATCAATATAGCCTCCTTCATATTCAGGATATTTTCGAATCACATTGTTAAAACAATCTACAGCCTTTGAATATTGTCGATCAAAATATAAAGCACGTCCCCACTCTAATAAATAATTGCCTTGTTTATGCAAAGAATAACTCAAAGAAAACGAAGAAATTGCAGACGAAAATCGTCCTTGGGCACACTCCCTTTTCCCTTGCACATACAAATAATCTGAAATAACCCAATACAACGAAAAAATACAACAACAGATAGAAACTATAGCTCCTATCAACAAACAAATTTTTTGTATAGATGGACATAGATTGAATGCATTTTCTTGTTTTCGAACTCGTGAAAATAAATATGCCCAAGCCAATAATAAAATTGGGTTTTGAAACGGCATAGAAACCAAAGTAAACACGAAAAGTGAACTCAACACAGCGAAAAATAAAGCTTGTTTTTGTTGATAAAATTGATAAAAAACATACAATACAGCAAATAAAAATAAAATACAACAAAAAATACCTTGTTCACTGGCAATTAAAAGCCAAGAATTATGCGGATGTGAAACTATACGACCTTGCGATGCTAAATATTCTTGATTTTCACGCACCATAGGATAAACATGTTGGAATTGTCCCATACCAATTCCAAAAAACGGTTGATTTTGTACGATGCAAGTAGTACTTTTCCAAAGAGAAAGGCGTACAGAAATAGAACCTTGTTTCCAATCCAATAAAGACGAAACTTTATGTTGCACCGTATTTCTCAAAACAGGAATAGAGAAAATCACAATGCCAATCAATATACAACTTAATATAGGCAATACTTTTTCATATCTAGAAAGTCGTTGTTTCCAAAAATATGATAATACATAATATACAACAAGACCAAGAAATAAAGCTATCCAAGAAGCACGTGAAGAACATCTGACAAGGTACAATAAATTCAATAGACAACCCATAAAACGAATAGTTTTATTTGATTTAGATAATCCTAAAAATCCAATCCAAAAACAAACTACCATACATTCAGCTGCAAAACTTACATTTCCAAATGTAGCCACAAAAGCTGGGTAAGACTGTACATATACAGGATCTAAAGATTGTATTAAACCATACACAGATGCCAAAGAACAACCAATAAAAAAGCCTACCATCCCTGAATACAATATCTCTTGCTTTTGCATAGAAAATAAAAAATAGAAAGATAGAAAACAAGCCCAAGAACAGAAACGTTCGCCAGCACTCGCTGTATTTTCTACAAAAAATAGATGCAAAATGCAAAAAACAAAGAAAATAAGGCATAGGAAATCTTGTTTTTGTATGGTAAAACATGTAAAATGTTTGAACAACATAAATACAAAAAAACTAACAGCTAAAATCCATAAAAAACAAAATTTAGGAATATGTTGATTTTCAAAACAAAATCCCGACATCCAAGGCAAAAAAAGAAAAAACAAAAAAAACAATTTTTTCATACAATACAAACTCAAAAAAACAAACATTTTAGGCAGCTTTACTTACTGCCTAAAATGCCATTATAAAATTGGTTTTACTTTTTCATCAGCTTCCTGATCTTCTTCAATTTCCTGATCTTCTTTTATTCCCTGATTTTCTTTAGATTCTTTTGCTAAGGCATTTACTTTTACTATTAAAATAACACCAAAAACAAGAAGAAAAGGAATAATTAATAGAGTCCAAAAATTATTCAAATATGCTAAGAAATTATACGTTCCATGCAAGACAGTTGCAACTAACAAGCCTTGTACAATGCGAATAACACTTTTGCATGCAGAAGTTTCAAAACGAGCTCTTCCTAAATAAATCCCCATAAAACCAGAAAAAATAACATGAGCAGGAGTGGCAGAAATAGATCGAAGAATGCCTGTCCAAGTGGGAACAACAGAATTTACAATATACATTACATTTTCTAATGCTGCAAAACCCATGGCAGAAGCAATCATGTATACTACACCATCAATTTTTTCATCAAAATACTCTGTATTATAGACAAATTTCTTTACTACTGAATATTTAAAAAATTCTTCAATAGGTGCAATAATAATAAAGCAAGCAACAATATTAACAGACAGCAAAGTTGTTATTTCATACATTTGAATATTAAAAACTTTATGTTGTAAAATCCATTCAATGATTGCTGTGGGGACAATGGCAAGGATACCAAGAAAAAAAATCTTAACTATTTGTACCTTAGGTTCTGGTTGAAACTTATCTTTATGATAAATCAAACATACAAAAAATAGGGCAGGAGCAATACCAAGAAAAAGATACCATATATATTCCATCTAAGTCCCTTTCCTTTATAAATAAAAAAATATTAGAAAATGTCCTGCTGATATTGATAAGAGGACGAATTCTTAACTATATAAAAAAAGCATGCACAGACATTCAAATTTATTTTTAATATAAAAAATATTTAAATATATATTATATATATAAAATATTATATATAATATCAAAGGTAAATTTGATACATTTTAAAATATATTGTATAATATATTGTATCAAGGATAAATTTGATATATTTTAAAATATATTGTATAATATATTGTATAATATATTGTATCAAGGATAAATTTCAAATGCAAGATTTTTCATAACATAAAAGGTAGTTTATTTCTCACAACAATAAGCTCCTTCATAAATAGCAAATAAAAAAAAAATTTTAAGAATCTTATTGAAAATTAATTCTATCAAGCTATAATATTTTATGTGGTGCTTTCTATTTATATTCAATTGGATTTTATTTTGCTTGTACAGAATATTTAAATGAATATAAAATATACAAAGCAATCTCAACTAGAATATGGAGAGAGTTAAAAATATAGATATTTTTTATTTCATCAAATATAAAATTAACAATCAATTGATAAATTATATTGACAATTCATGTATAAATTATATGATAGTAATTCGTCTCAATAAATTCGTCTTTATTCTCCATATCTAGGACTCTTATCATAGATCACGAAACTGTTCCACGTTGTAGTGGGACAGTAAAAAAATTTCTCAAAAGGAGAGTTTTTCATGAAAAAGTTTAGTTTTGGGGCTATCATTCTTTTGTTAGTCGTATCTATTTTTATGACTAGCTGTATTTGCCCTGCAGCCAAACCAAAAGTTGCTAAAAAACAATATTATCAAGGCGTACAAAAAGCTCCTGAACAAGCACCAGTTATTGTTCCACAAGGCAATGGTTGCGACGTATGCAATCTTCTCAAAATCACACCAAAAGCTCCAGCAGAAGCCATTATCGGCGAAACATACATGTCTGAAGTGGATGTATTAGCTTTAGCTGAAGTTGATGAAGCAAAAATAATTACCAATTTACCTCCTTATCTCAGATATGTAAAAAGTGAACCTCCTGCAAAAGTAGAAGGCAATAAACTTACTTGGTATCTTGGCGCAATGAACAAAGGCCAAACAAGAAACATCAAAATTTGGGTCACCGCCAACCAAGAAGGAAGACAATGGTTATGCTACGTTCCTTTTGCACTCCCAAGATACTGCGTACCTACCAACATTGGCAAAGCAGAACTTGAAATCACAAAGAACGGTCCAGCCACTGCTGAACTTAACAGCAATGTAACATATACAATCGTTGTCACCAACAAAGGCACAGCCCAAGCTAAAGGTGTTGTCGTAACAGATCAAGTACCTGAAGGTATGCTCCATGAATCTGGCAGAAACGTACTTGCATACGAAATCGGCGATATGGCTGCAAATTCTCAAAAAACAATTTCTGTAACACTAAAAGCTGCAAACCGCGGACAATTCTGCAACGTTGCTGTTGCTAAATCTGTCAATGCAGGTGAAGTCAATGCAAAAGCTTGCACCACAGTTCTTAGAAGAGAACTCACAGCAGCAATGCAATGTGCACCAGAAGCATTTGTCGGCCAAGAAGGCAATATTGCATTTAATATTGTCAACCCAGGTGATGCTGCTTTAACAAATGTACAAGCACAAATTCAATATCCTAGTGGCGTAAGAGTCGTATCTTCCGACTGTGCACAACCTCCTATGGGTGGAAAAGCCATTTGGAATATTGGCAGTCTCAAACCAGGCGCATCCATTAATTGCAACACAAGAGTTGTTGGTCTCACAGAAGGCAGACATTGTGCTGTTATCACAGTTACATCTGCTGAAGGACTCAATGCAAGAGCTGAATGTTGCACAGTATGGAAAGGCGTAGCAAAAATTGAAATTAGCAAAGACGCTCCCGCAACTGCCACACTCAACGAAACATTCAACTACACTATCGTAGTGAAAAACGTTGGAACAGGCGTAGCAAGAAACGTCGTTGTTGCAGATATGCTACCAGCTGAAGTTGCTCATCCACAAGGAAAACAACTACAATACACAGTTGGTGATTTAGCACCTAATGCATCCAAGACAATCGTTATCCCAGTCAAAGCTGTTAACACAGGAAGAGCATGCAACGTTGCAAAAGCAACAGCAGACAATGCAGACGCTGCACAAGACGATGCTTGCACAGAAATTCGATCTCTATCTGCTGAAGTAGCCATCCAATGTCCAGAAGAAGTATTTGTAGGCAAGACTGGTGATTTTAGAGTTGTTGTACAAAATACAGGTGGCGTAAGTCTAAACAATGTAGCCGTTACAGCAACATGGGGAGAAAAACTCCAAGTTCTATCTGCAGAAGGCAATCCTTCTATGGCTGGATACCAAGCTGTTTGGAATCTAGGCACATTACCAGCTGGTGCAGAAAAAACATTCGCAGTGAAAATGATTTCCAAATTCGCTGGCGAAGAATGCATCAAAGTCATGTTGACAACTGCTGAAGGCATTACAAAATCTGCAAATTGCTGCACATTATGGAAAGGCTTCCCAGCATTACTCATCGAAGTTATCGATACAGTTGACCCATTACTCCTCAAAGAAGAAACAAGCTATGTAATCGAAGTTACCAACCAAGGTACAGCACTAGACAGAGACGTACAGATCTTCTGCGAATTCCCAGTAGAAATCACACCTCTCCAAGCAAGTGGCGATACTCCTGGTACAATTGAAGGTAAGAAAGTTACATTTCAACCATATCCAGTATTACAACCTAAAGAAAAAATCAAATTCATCATTCGAGCTCACGCTGTAAACAAAGGTGACGCTCGTCTAAGAACTTACCTAAGATCTGAACTACTACAAAAACCAGTTCTTGAAGAAGAAAGTACACAAGTATACTAAGATCTGATTGTAATCATCAAATTAAATTTATAGAAGCCAACGTTTAACGTTGGCTTCTTTTTTTTAATTCAACTTTTGAAATAATTTTTTTATTATAACTTATATTTATGATTTATCACTTTTCTATTATAATCTATATAATAATTTATATTTATAATTTATATTTATATATTCACGA
>JAGOMP010000089.1 GCA_017993505.1 Planctomycetota bacterium | reverse complement strand
ACGGCAATGCAGTCAGATTTAGTAATAAATCAGATTGTAACCAGCAAGGTTGAAACAGAAATACAACAGAAATCTTATTTATAGATTTTTATAGCTATTTATAGGATTTTATAGGTTTGTAGGAACGATGATACAAAATCATAGTAAAATGAACCAAAAAAATTGCATAAAAAATAACAAATTGTATCACTCCCTAAAGTTGTGCAAACTCAAGGCAAAGTAGATATAAAAATAGAACATTTCCGAATCCATCTTCATATAGAACGTACCAAAAGGAGATATAACGAATGATAGGACAAAATATACAAGGATTCACCATCCAATCACAAATTGCCAAAACAACTACAGGCATTGTATATCAAGTCCAAGACACTTCTCTACAAGTGGTACGTGCTATGAAATTACTCCACCCCAACTTAGCAAACACACCACTTATTAAAGAACGTACTATCATTGCTTGGAAAGAATGGGCACGACTAGATAACCACAGCTTTGCCAAAATTTATGAAGCCATAGATACTAAAGATCATCTAGGAATGGTAATGGACTATGTAGAAGGCGAAAATCTAGCAACTGTCATCAAAAAACAAGGACGATTAGGAATCACACAAGCTGTAGACTACTTCTTGCAAATTGCAAAAGCGATTCACTATGCTCACCAACAAAATGTGCTACATAGAAAAATTTCTTCATCTAGTATTCAAATCTCAAAAGACGAAACCATCCGAATTTTGGGACTAGGAGCATTGCGAAATATAAAGGCAAAAAAAATTACCCCTGACAACTTATGCGTAGGCAAAGTATACTACATGGCACCTGAACAATTTCAAGGAATTTACACACCATTTACAGAACAATACATGCTAGGTATCCTTTTTTATGAAATGCTCACTGGTAGACTACCATACAAAGCAAATAACATTGCAGACCTCTACAAACAACACCTCACCGCACAACCGATTGCACCTAATGCAATCTATCCTGACATTACCATAGAGCTACAAAATATTGTGCTACAAATGATAGCCAAAAAACCAGAAAACAGATTTGCAAGCATAACAGACATCATCAATCTTATCAATGAAGTTACAGATCAAATCGACCAAAACGCAGACCTAAGCGTACAAACACTACAATACAGAGCACAACAAGCCATTGAAAAACGAAACATAAAAAATGCAATATACTACCTCCACAAAATCTTAGCAATCTATGGAAAAGAATACGAACATTACCAAGACATAAAAAAACAATTTGACCTTGTTCAATACTTATACAAAGAAGAACAAGAAATTCTAAAAATACGTGAAAATATCCCTCGTATATTGGCAGCATTTGATAATCAAGAAGTTGAAAAACTCAACGAATACCTTATCAATACGCTCATACTCATCCGCCAATATCCTGATTCTAGCCGAATTCGTGGTCTTTTAATGGACTTACAAAGAGAAATTCCCGATGAACTCAATAATGCCGAAGAACAACTACAAGCATTAGAAAAAGAATATAACATCGTGAATCAAAACATACAACAACTCTTACAGGACAACGAAATTAGCTCTGCAAAAAGCATATTTCAGCCCTATAAAAACTCCCCTCATCCTATTTGGAAAAATACAGACTACAAAATCCAAAGACAAGAAAGAATCATTGCACATAGAGAATACTACTGTAAAGGGTTACAAGACCTACACCAAAAAAAATACTTATCATCTATTCTTAACTTCAAAAAACTACTAGAGATCAATCCTAACCATAGACAAGCACAAAACTATCTAGAAATAGCACAAAAAGAACGAGAAAACGAAAAAATAAAAAAAACAGCCATAGAAAAAGCATATAAAGAAGGATGCCAATACTTTGAAACATGGAACTTTCCCGACGCACTCATACAATTTCAGGAAGTTCTACAACACGACCCAGAGCATCAACAATCGAAACAATTTCTCACCATCATACAAGAACGACTACAAGATGAAAATAAAGTAGAAAACATAGCCTTCTTCTACCAAAGAGGAAAAACATTCTATGACGAACAAAAATGGAAAGAAGCTATTGTCTGCTTTCAATTTATACTCAATGCTATGCCAAACCATAAACCAGCAAAAGAATACCAAATAAGAGCAGAACAAAATTTAGAAAACGAATTATTCTACAACAAACAATTCGATGAAGCCCAACAATCCCTAAAAAATGAAAATTATACACAAGCCCTTCAAATATTTACAAACTTACTCCAACTACAACCCGACAACAAAGAAATCATCCAATACAAACAAATGTGCGAAGCCTTTCTAACCTCCCAATAAAACTTACAACTTACTCCAACTACAACCCGACAATAAAAAAATTATCTAATACAAACAAATGCACGAAAAATTTCTAACCTCCCAATAAAATTATCCAACCACAAAAAATTCAACGAACAAAAATAAGAGTTGATGAATGTTGCATTTATCAACTCTTTCCGTGTAACTTTCTCCCCAGAGCGACTTCCACTCCCCAGAGCAAATTCCACTCCCCAGAGCAACATTGCATCCCCAGAGTAACATTGCATCCCCAGAGCAAATTCCCTCCCCAGAGCGACTTCCACTCCCCAGAGCAATATTCTCGAGCAACATTTGCTTCTCCAGAGCAATATAGAGCAACATTGCCTCCCCAGAGCAACTTCCCTCCCCAGAGCAACATTGCATCCCCACAGAGCAAATTCCACTCCCCAGAGCAACTTCTCTCCCCAGAGCAAATTCCACTCCCCAGAGCAAATTCCACTCCCCAGAGCAAATTCCACTCCCCAGAGCAAATAAAAAATATATTCTCTTTTCTCTTTTTTTTGCATTGTATTTTTGATACAATGACATTCAATTATTTTTTCATGTACTAGATTATTATTTGGAAGTTGTTTTTATTCCTTGATTTAGTTGTATTCAATTGTTGCTCTGGGGAGATATTTTTCTCTAGGGTAATAATTACTTTTTCCGTGTGTTCCGTGGTTTTGTATTCTCTGTGATTTACTCTGGGGCATGGTTTATTAAATTTACTTTTTCTGTGTGTTCTGTGTGTTCTGTGGTTTTAATTTTTGTGGTTTACTCTGGGGTGTGGTTTATTAAATTTACTTTTTCTGTATGTTCCGTGTGTTCTGTGGTTTTAATTTTTGTGGTTTACTCTGGGGCGTAATAAAGGTAGGCATACGATGAAATTAGATGATTTAATTCCTATGTCTAAATTAGACAAGAAAAATGCAGCAATAGATTTTGTGAAGTTGCACCAAAATAAAGGATATGAAAAGGGCAATTGTCAAATGTTTTGGTCAGGATTGCTACATCGTGTATTTGGTGTTAAACATCCTGATGAATTCATTCAATTTGAAAAGCCTGCTAAAAATACAACGATTAAATTTATTGATGCGTACATTCCTGAAACTAAAGTGTTGATTGAACAAAAAAGTTCACATGTCAATTTAGAAAAACCAATCAAACAAAGCGATGGTACGCTTTTATCTGCGATTGACCAAGCACACTATTATAGTGACATGCTAGACTATTCAGAGATGCCACGTTGGATTATTGTTTGTAATTTTCAAGAATTTTACATCTATGATATGGAAAATAAACAAGAACCGCCTGAAATCCTGTATTTAAAAGACTTACCACAAGAATATTACCGCCTTAATTTTCTCATTGACACAGATAGTACGCAAATTCAAAAAGAAACAGCTGTTTCCTTAAAAGCTGGCGAAATCGTTGCACAATTGTATGACCTTTTGAAACAAGAATTTACATCTGCGAACATTCCTATTACAGAACACGTTTTAACTAGCTTAAATATACTTTGCGTTCGAATTGTTTTTTGTTTATATGCTGATAGCTCAGAATTATTTGGTAGAAAAGGCATGTTTCAAGATTTATTGAAATCTCGACATGAAATTGATTTACGTTTTATATTAATTAGACTATTTAAAGTCTTAAATCAAAAACAAGACGAACGAGATCCATTTTTAGAAGATGATTTAGTAGCATTTCCTTATATTAATGGTGGACTTTTTCAAGATGAAAATATTACGATTCCAAGATGCGGTCACAGTGTATATCATCTATTAGTAGAAGAAGCTACAAAAAACTTTGATTGGTCAGAAATCAGCCCGACTGTGTTTGGTTCTGTGTTTGAAAATACTTTAAATCCAGAAACTCGTGGAAAAGGTGGCATGCACTATACTAGCATTGAAAATATTCATAAAGTCATTGATCCTTTATTTTTAGATGATTTAAAAGATGAATTTCGAAATATTAAAAAACAAACGATCTTGCATGAAAAAAAACAAGCCTTATTAGATCTACAAACAAAGATTGCTTCTCTCACATTCTTAGATCCTGCTTGCGGTTCTGGTAATTTTCTTACACAAACGTATATTTCTTTACGAAAATTAGAAAATCTCATCTTAGAATCTATCCATTGCATTGACAAAGAAACAAAACATACAACGCCTAATTTAAAAATTAAAGTAGAAATTGAAAATTTCCATGGAATTGAAATCAATGATTTTGCAGTTACTGTAGCAAAAACTGCATTATGGATTGCAGAACTTCAAATGATGCAAAAAACAGAATCTATCATGGAACGAAAAATCAAATTCTTTCCTTTAAAAACAAATGCGTATATCCATGAAGAAAACGCCTTACAAATCGATTGGCAAGACATCATTCCAAAAGACAAACTAAATTATATCATTGGAAATCCACCATTTCTAGGCAATTCTTGGAAAACAAAACAACAAAAACAAGACCAAGCTAGATTGACAAAACATATCAGATTAGATTATGTAGCGTGTTGGTATTACAAAGCAGCAGAATATATCCAAAATACAAACATTCAAGTTGCCTTTGTGTCTACCAATTCCATTACACAAGGTGAACAAGTAGGACCTTTATGGACTGACATGATAGAAAAATATGGACTACACATTGATTTTTGTCATAGAAGTTTTCCATGGGACCAAGAATCAGAAGAAACGATTGCATATAGAGAAAGACAATTAGAATTAGCATTCACAAGGAAACAAGGAGCACAAAAAAAAGGAAGAAAGAAAAAAGAAGAAAAACAAGAACGAATAAAAAAAGCAAGAGTTCATTGCGTAATCATTGGATTTTCGCAAACAAAAAATAATAAAGAAAAAATCATTTTCACATACACAAAAAAATTAATAAAAGACAACTTAGAAAATAAAAAAACACAAAAAAAATATGAAACTATTGTCACAAAACAAATTGCAAATAATATCAATCCATATTTAATGGATGCCCCCAATATCATAGTAAAAAATCGATCCACTCCCCTTTGTGATGTACCTAAAATGATAGTTGGCAATGCACCAGTCGATGGCGGAAATCTAATCATTAAAGAAAATGAAATAGAAGAATTTATAAAAAAAGAACCAAAAGCAAAAAAATTTATAAAAAAATTTATGAGTGCAGAAGAACTTATTTACAATAAAGATCGATACGTTTTATGGTTAGTAGATGCTACACCACAAGAAATTAAATCTATGCCCCTTGTACAAGAACGACTTGAAAAAGTTAAAAAAATGCGACTACAAAGTCCAAATAAAGGTACTCAAAAAGGTGCACTTTCCCCATCATTATTTCAAATGATTAGTCAACCAACAACAAATTACCTTGCCATTCCAATAGTATCATCTGAAAGACGTAACTATATTCCTATGAATTATTTACCACATACAACTATTTGCAACAATAAACTTCAGTGTATTCCAGATTGTCCTTTATATATATTTGCTATTTTAAATTCCCAAGCCCACAATGCATGGATGCGAGTCGTTGCAGGAAGATTAAAAAGTGATTATCAGTACGCGTCTTCTGTTGTATACAACAATTTCCCGTTTCCTGAACTTACAGAAACACAAAAACAAAAACTCAATGAACTTGGACAAAATATTTTAGATGTACGTGCAAAGTATCCTGATTCTAATTTAGCCGCACTTTATGACCCTTTAACTATGCCGTCTGCTTTACTCAAAGCCCATCAAAAACTAGACAAAGAAGTTGCAAAAATCTACAACAAAAACTGGGATCTTGACAACGAAGCAGAAATTGTCTCTGATCTTATGCAAATGTACCAACAACTCCTAACCACAGAAACCACGGACAATAAGAATACAGAAACCACGGACACAGAAGATGATGAGACCACGGAAAACACGGAAGATGATGATATAGAAACCACGGACACAGAAGATGATGAAACCACGGAACACACAGAACACACAGAATTAGAATATACAGACAATACGGAGACCACGGACAATAAGAATATTGAAACCACAGAACACACAAAATACATAGAATTAGAATATACAGACAATACAGAAAACATAAACAAAAAACAAAGTACAAAGACTAAAACTAGAAAAATAAAGAAAACAGACAACAACGAAACAGAAGATAATAGCAACACAAAAGTAAAAACTAAAAAAACAAAGAAAACAGACAATAATGAAACTGAAACAGAAATCTACGCATCGAGTCCTATTATATCAAAACGCACCATAAAAAAAGTAACAAAACCAAAAGTAGCTATCAAAAAAGCTACAACATCGAAAGCAACTAAAATAGCAACAAAACCTAAATCTGCAACAAAAGCTATAAATAAAAAAGCTACAATATCAAAAGCAATTAAAAAAGAAACTAAAGCAATGAAAGAAACAAAAATAACTAATAAAAAAGAAAATATAAAATCTAATATAACTAAAAAAATAGTAAAATCAAAAACAAAACATCAAAAGTAACTAAAACAACAACATATCAAAAACTTCGCGTAAAAAAAGAGTGCTAGACGTTTAATTTTTATTCTAACACTCCCCAGAGCAAATCCCCAGAGCAACTTTCCCTCCCCAGAGCAACATTGCATTCCCCAGAGCAACTTCCACTCCCCAGAGCAGATTAACTCCCCAGAGCAAATTCCACTCCCCAGAGCAGATTAACTCCCCAGAGCAACATTGCATTCCCTAGAGCAACTTTCTCTCCCCAGAGCAAATTAACTCCCCAGAGCAACTTCCACTCCCCAGAGCAAATTAACTCCCCAGAGCAGATTAACTCCCCAGAGCAACTTTTCTCCCCCGAGCAACCTTTCCCTCCCCAGAGCAGATTACCTCCCCAGAGCAAAACTTGCCTCCCCAGAG
>JAGOMP010000088.1 GCA_017993505.1 Planctomycetota bacterium | reverse complement strand
TTCATAGACTACATATGCTTCTAATATGCATTTCATAGACTACATATGCTTCTAATATGCATTTCATAGACTACATATGCTTTTAATATGCATTTCATAGACTACATATGCTTTTAATATGCATTTCATAGATTGCATATGCTTCTCATATGCATTTCATATATATAAGGAAACAATTATGAAACAATATTTCATTGTATTATTTTTACTTATTGTTCTTTGTTTTTCTAGCACGCTTTTCGCTGATCCAGAACTCAAAAGAGTCATCAAAGCAGATTCTATTGAAGTAGAAATATCTTGGGAAAGCAAAGAGACTTTAAATACAGAACAATTTTTAGACACGCTTTTAAACATGGCTATCCAAGATAAACATATTCAGACCATTGATAAAATTGGAGAAAAAATAGAAGAAACAAACAAAGATATTGTAAAAAAAACAACCAAAATAGTGAAATATATTTATTATTATGTTAAATTTCAAGACCATCGTGCACCAGAAGCACTTATAACATTGAAAGTGGAAACTCTAGAGTTTGACAAAGCAGCATTAGAAAATACAAAAATTAAATTAAATCCTAATATTCAAATTTCGTTGACAAAACCATGTGAATTATATACAAACCACCATGATTTTTTTCTAGAAAATTTTGATATTGATTCTATTAATCTTGAAATCCAAGCACAAAGCAATGAAGAAAAATGGATTATAAAAACAAAGTTTCAATTCAAAAATTTATTTCTTCTTCGCTGGCTTCAATCAGCTCGAGAACTTTTAAAACTCAAAGAAGAACCACAATCTCATAATATTTTGTTGTTTTTCAAAGATCGTTTTGAAGAATTTTCTCAAAATTTATATAAACATATTCAAAAAGGATAGGAAATCTAAGATGAAGACAATCATTACTTATCTGCTTTGCATTTTTTGTTTCTGTATATTGATTCACGCAGAACCAAAATATATGCAGGGCGAGATCATTGTGCAAGGTTCTCGTGAAAGTATTGAAACTTATTTTCAAAATACAAACATTACAATCGAAAACATTATTTCTCATTCTCATGATATTTTTCATATCCAATTGCAAGATAAGAATGTAAATCTAGAAACATTAGTTCAAGATATTAAAAAAAATATAGATATAAAATTTGCAACTGTGAACAGAATCTATCAAATTAAAGATACACCAAAAGATACGCATTGGTTAAGTCAATGGGCATTAGACAATATTGGTCAAAACAGCCCACGAGGTTTACCAGGAACAGAAAATGCTGACATTGCTGCATTGCGTGCATGGAAAGAAACAAAAGGAAGTAGAGATATTATCGTTGCTGTTATTGACACTGGCATTGACTACACACATCCAGATCTCAAAGATAATATATGGCAAAATGAAAAAGAGATTAATGGAATTGATGGTGTAGATGATGATGGGAACGGCTATACAGATGATAAATATGGCTGGAATTTCATTACTATTGGTCAAACAAAGCCTTATTATGGTAAACTTGGCTCGCCCGATCCTATGGACGACCATTCTCATGGTACGCATTGTGCTGGAATTATTGGTGCAGTTCCTAATAACAACATTGGAATTGCTGGAGTCAACTGGAATATACGACTAATGGCATTAAAGTTCTTAAGCAAAATGGGCAGTGGTACATCTATAGATGCATATCGTGCTATTTTATATGCCATTGATAACAAGGCTGATATTCTATCGAATAGTTGGGGCGGTGGAGATAGAGATGAATTGCTGGAGTTTGCTATCCAAAAAGCAAAAGACAATGGAATTTTATTCATTGCTGCAGCTGGAAACAGTGCTATCAACACAGACCATACACCACATTATCCTTCTACATACGAACATGACAATGTTATTTCTGTGGCAGCCTCTGATAATAACGACCAACTTGCAGTATTTAGCAATTATGGTGCAGAAACAGTGGACATTGCAGCACCTGGTGTAGATATTATGAGCACAGTTCCCGTTGCTTTAAATGAAAAATCACGCCTTGCTTATGCAAGTTATTCTGGGACTTCCATGGCAACTCCTTATGTTTCTGGTGTAGCAGCACTTGTTTTAGCAAAAAACCCAGAATTAAAACGTAAGCCCTTGGAATTAAAACAACGACTATTAGATACAGTGGATATTTTGCCAGCATTTGCAGGAAGAGTGAAAAGTTGCGGTCGACTCAATGCATATCGTGCTGTTATCAATGATAAAAATATTGAGGAAACAGAATTTGAAACAAAAGAACATGCATGTATAATCGAAGCTCCTCAATATAATGAAGAAGCATTTGATAAAGTATGGACTTTGGAAGCTCCTGACGTCCAAGCAACGCATATTCGCATCCATTTTGAGTGGCTCGAAGCTGATATCCCTGATGTAGATTTAATTGCAGTCTATGATCAAGATTATCGCTTGATTTTTCAATTTGAAAAACAATATCCAGCTGGTATGTGGACACATTGGATTCCAGGAAATAAAGCATATGTACGATTTGCTAATGCAACCATTACGATTGAAACAATGGTAGAACAAGAATTTTCCAATCCTAATGAAGGATTTAAAAATGGTGCAATCTATTGTCGCCAAGACCCTATGACTCAAAAAACATTTTGCTACCTCAGCCAGACTTCTGGTCCACTTCCCAATTTTGAAAGCAAAGGATTTAAAATCGACAAAATAGAATATAAAATACCACGCCCCAAAAAAGACAAAGACAATAACAAGGAGTCAAAATAATGAAAATTTCTCAAATTCTTCTAATTCTTACATGTGCACTCCTCCTTTCATGCCAATCAAAAAAAGTATTAGAGACACCTCCTGTTAACTTAGATCCATTGCCCACCAAAATAGAACACACAGAAGGCGAAGATCCTGGATATGAACAACAATGGAATCTTATAGCCATTGACGCACCAGCAACTTGGGAAAAATATCCTACCAGTAGCAAAGCCGTTAAAGTCATGTTGATTGGAACAGGAATTGATTATAACCACGAAGACCTTCGTGCCAACGTCTATGTGAATCACCAAGAATTACAACAAGTTAACACAAACAAAGGCACGCCATTCAACAAAATTGATGACGACAATGATGGTCTCGTAGATAATATCGTAGGATGGGATTATGTTGACAATGACGGACTAGCTTATGATAAATATGGATACGACACATACCTTGCTGGAGTGATTGGTGCTGTTCATGGAAATGGAAAAGGTATCAAAGGCATCATGAAAAAAATCACTCTCTATCCTGTGCGATATATTGACGCCAATGGCCAATCCAACATTCCAACGTTATTCCGTGCCTTAAACCATGTCTTAGATGTTCGACCTGATATCGTACATCTCAATCTTATTAGCTTAAAACTTTCTAGAAACATAGACGTACAAAATATTGAAATTTACTCTATTCACAGTGTACTCAATAAAATAGAAAAATTAGGCATTCCTATCATTATCGGTGCTGGCAACATACAAACAGAATTCGGCATCGATGTAATAGACAAAATTTTCACAAGCTATGACAATATCCTCATTGTTACTAGCATAGACAAAGAGAACACAAAGCCAGATTTAGCCAATTATAGTCCAAGATACGTTCACACAACAGCTCCTGGACAAAGCATCTACACAACAGCACCACATAATCAATATAAAATAGTTTCCTCTACACACCTTGCAGCAGCACATGTTACAGCAGCGATTGCATATGCCATCTCAGAATACGGTACAGAAAAAAATTATAAAGATTATTTCCAAGCTCTGCAAAATGATGATGCAAGCACACCACTTCCTAAATTAAAACATTATGTTGCTGGTAGAAATACTTTAAATTTATTAAAATTTTTAGATTATCTTAAATAAACTACTATAAAATATTAAAATCGCGTGCTAAAATTAATGAACAGCTATATATTCATTAGTTTTAGCACACAGCTTTAAAAGGTATGAAATAAAAATTTACTTTTTTGTAAACTTACTTTTTGAAAAAAATCAATTCTATTGGTAAAATATAGCTCTGATTTATTACATGGAATATGAAGAAATCATCGTTTTTGTAACTCATATTTTGTAAATTAGTTACCATTATGCTATGAAAAAATCTCACTGCTGGATGACATTAGTCATTATTTTTATAAAATATAGAAAAATTGATTTACGAAAAACATAAAAAACACTTGACAAGGCGTTGATATCTAATTATACTTTGAATATTATTGTTTGTTTTCTTTTTAATATTATTGTTTAATATTATTGTTTGTTTTCTTTTTTCTTTTTCAAAGGAGTTGTTGTATGAATAAGAAACAATTGGTAGAACAAGTTGCTCTAGAATTAGAAAAATCCAAAGCCGAAGCTGAACGTGCTGTAAACGTTGTCATCGACTGCATCAAAAAAGGTTTAAAAAGAGATGGTGTTGTACAATTAATTGGTTTTGGTTCTTTCAATGTTCGTAAAAGAAAAGCTCGCAAAGGAAGAAACCCAAAAACTGGTGAACCTATCAAGATCAAAGCTTTCAAAACTATCGCTTTCCGTGCTGGAAAAGCTTTTAAAGATTTAATTGCTTAATATTTATTTTAACCTGATGCATTACGTAAAAGACGTACCCCAACAATAAAGGTACGTTTTTTTTTATCTATTATATATGTTTATATGTTTAGCCATTTCTATGAAAAGGAGGAATGATGAGACTATTAGAACATGTTGCTAAATGTCGTTGTCGCCAATATGGAATTCCAACTTTGGAAAGTATCGTGGTCTATTCTACTTCTGATGTTGAAATGGCATGGAATAAATTAAGAAATCAGAGAATCATAGCAAAAGCACAAAGTCAAATAGAAAAACGGGCTCGTTGGGGAGGCATAAAAGTTGTATCAGATTTGTCTGACTGTAAAATATTTATACAATATTTATTTGATAAAGGCTTAAAAATCAACGGAAAACATGTGCCAGTAGAATCTGTATTGCTTGAACGTTTTATTGAAATAGAATCGGAATTTATAGTACAAATCGAACAACAAGAAAATGATTTATGGCTCTCTCATAGTTTAGACATAGACATAGACACAGATAAATTCATAGACCAAAATAACATATCAAAAATTTACTTTGTACAAAATGGAATATTTGATGGTGATACTATTATAGATTTTTTGCGTTCCTTGAATTTTTCAAAGAAATTATTGGGCGAAGGTCTAGGATTATTTTATGGTTTATGGAAATTATTCTTAGACTTCCATTGCACTAAAATTACATTATCACCTTTAGTTACTTATCAAGACCAATTATTTGTATTAGGGATAGAAATAGACACACAATCTTAATTTGTTTTACGAATTTGTAAGTTGACTTTTAAATTTGAAATTGTTAGACTTATTTTAGTTCTTTTTAGGAGTTTATGATGAAACAATTTTATATTTTCATAATATGTTTTGCAATCTGGTCTGGATGTTATGCAGAAGAAAAAAAAGAACTAGATAAATTTGATATTGTTGAAAAATTTTTAAATACATTACATATTCCAGAATTATTTGATACATTACCTCAATCTATTGTTGAAGGTGCATTGAAAAAAAATCCCCATTTAGAAAATAAAAAAGAGATCTTAGAAAAACTTTTTGTACAAAAATTAAGTTATCAGGCGTGTAAAAAAGAATTATGTCAATTTTATTTACAACGATTTTCTATAGAAGAATTGGAAACATTAACTATTTTATTTCAATCGCCTGTAGCACAAAAATATTTCCAATATGATGAACGAATTCGAGCATATTGTATGCAAATTATTCAAAACAAGTTAGAACAAAGTGAAAGTTTACTAGGTGACTATTTAGAATAGGAGAATAACATGTTCGGTCGTTTATCTTTATTTATTTTAATCATATTGCCTAGCTTTTGTTGTTGTCAAATCTTAGAAAATAAATTTATTACACCTGAAGAAGCAGTAGAAGTAGAAAGATTCCTCAAAATATTAGACTATCCCTCCCTTATACAAAAAATACGCGAAGATTTTGCAATACATTGTGGAGATGTATTTTGGTCATATAAAGAAACCTTAGCAACAGATGAACAAGGCAAAGTAATCATGAGTCCTAAAACAAAAGAACTACTCATGAAAGAAAAACAAAAAATTATGCAAATAATTCAAGAAAATCTTCTTTTTGATACAATGAAAAAAGAGCTTGGAAATGTTTTTGTAAATTTTTTTTCTATCGATGAAATACACGAACTAAACTATATTTTTTCCAACCCTTCTGCACAAAAATTTTTAAAATTAGGAAATGACACAGCATTAAAAGACATAATGGAACAAAAACTTAAAAATTTAGGAGATGAAATTGAACAATTTCATCAATTTTTAAAAGAAGAACTAGATTAAAGGGAATAATATGAATCTAGGACATCTTTTAGATGGGCTCATGCAGACATATTCTTTGTATAAACGTTATTATTATGGACAGAAACAGCATAATAAAATTCTAAAAGAACAAAGAAAACCATTACATAAAATTTTGCTACAAATATATGATCTACTACCACCACATCTACAAGAAGATTTTCGTAAAAAACGATTACGAAATCGTGAATTAGATCTACAACTCCTAATGCCAGAATTACGAACAAAAATATTATATAAACTGATACAAGGAACAAAAATAACAGTCAAAATCTATCATATTCTATTCAAATTTTATGGCTACTACTACTCTATCCAAGATTTAGGTCTTATGTTTGGTGAAAATATTTCTTGGGGAAAACACTTTATTAGATATTTAGCAAAAGAAGAAGACAAAATTCCTATTTTAGTGATCATAACGTCAGATAGAGTCCGAAGTTTATTCTATATAGACGACATTCCCCTTATCATCGGTAGAAATCAAAGTGCACACATGATTATGATCCCAGATCCTTTAGTTTCTAGTCCTCATTGTAGCATGGAAAAAATCGAAAATAAAATTTACATTGAAGACTTACAAAGCCGTAATGGAACATATATTAATGAAAACCTGTTACAAGAAAAAACAGAAATTTTACCAACTAACAAAATCCGCATAGGTAACACAAGACTTGCCATTACTATGATAGACAAAGAAATCTAAACTTAAACTACGCTAGAAAAAAAAAATTACTCGGGAGAAAAAAGTTACTCGGGGTGAAAAGTTACTCGGGGGTTACCAACTGCTTTAAATAATCTATAAAATTCTATAAAATAATATAAATATTTTATAGAATTATGTGGAAATATCAAAGCTGATTTAACACTAAAAGATAGAGTGTATATTTGTAATGAATGT
>JAGOMP010000087.1 GCA_017993505.1 Planctomycetota bacterium | reverse complement strand
CAATGTGCAAACCATATTTTTCTATCATGTCTGTCCATAGAGGACCTACTTGTTCGCCTTGTGTAATGGAACTTGTAGATACAAAGGCAACTTGAATGTCTGTGTTTTGGATATATTCTGCTGCTTTGTAATACCAACACGCCACATAATCTAGCATTTTATGTTTTGTCAATCTAGCTTGGTCTTGTTTTTGTTGTTTTGTCATATATTTTTTGCCTAGGAATGGCGGATTTCCAATGATGTAGTTTAATTTGTCTTTTGGAATGATATCTTGCCAATCTATTTGCAAGGCGTTTTCTTCATGGATATATGCATTTGTTTTTAAAGGAAAGAATATGATCTTTCGTTCCATGACAGATTCAGTTTTTTGCATCATTTGAAGTTCTGCAATCCATAATGCAGTTTTTGCTACAGTAACTGCAAAATCATTGATTTCAATTCCATGGAAATTTTCAATTTCTACTTTAATTTTTAAATTAGGCGTTGTATGTTTTGTTTCTTTGTCAATGCAATGGATAGATTCTAAGATGAGATTTTCTAGTTTTCGTAAGGAAATGTACGTTTGTGTAAGAAAGTTTCCAGAACCGCACGCTGGATCTAAAAATGTGAGAGAGGCAATCTTTGTTTGTAAGTTAAGCAAGGCTTGTTTTTTTTCTTGCAAGATGATTTGTTTTTTAATATTTCGAAATTCATCTTTTAGATCATCTAAGAATAAAGGATCAATGACTTTATGGATGTTTTCAATGCTAGTATAGTGCATGCCACCTTTTCCACGAGTTTCTGGATTTAAAGTATTTTCAAATACAGAACCAAACACAGTGGGGCTGATTTCTGACCAATCAAAGTTTTTTGTAGCTTCTTCTACTAATAAATGGTAGATAGCGTGCGTGCATTTTGGAATCGTAATATTTTCATCTTGAAAAAGTCCACCATTAATATAAGGAAAAGCACCAAAATCATCATCTAAAAAAGGATCTCGTTCTTCTTGTTTTTGGTTTAAGACTTTAAATAGTCGAATCAAGGTTTCTCGTAGATTAATTTCTGTTCTAGATTTTAATAAATCTTGAAACATTCCTTTTCTACCAAATAATTCAGAACTATCAGCATATAGACAAAAAACAATGCGGACACAAAGTATATTTAAACTAGTTAGAACGTGTTCTGTAATAGGAATATTCGCAGATGTAAATTCTTGTTTCAAAAGGTCATACAATTGTGCAACGATTTCTCCAGCTTTTAAGGAAACAGCAGTTTCTTTTTGAATTTGTGTACTATCAGCGTCAATGAGAAAATTAAGGCGGTAATATTCTTGTGGTAAGTCTTTTAAATACAGGATTTCAGGCGGTTCTTGTTTATTTTCCATATCATAGATATAAAATTCCTGAAAATTACAAACAATAATCCAACGCGGCATTTCAGAATAATCTAGCATGTCACTATAAAAATGTGCTTGGTCAATCGCAGACAAAAGCGTACCATCGCATTGCTTGACTGGTTTTTCTAAATTGACGTGCGAACTTTTTTGTTCAATCAATACTTTAGTTTCAGGAATGTACGCATCAATAAATTTAATCGTTGTATTTTTAGCAGGCTTTTCAAATTGGATGAATTCATCAGGATGTTTAACACCAAATACACGATGTAGCAAACCTGACCAAAACATTTGACAATTTCCTTTTTCATATCCTTTATTTTGGTGCAATTTTACAAAATCTATTGCTGCATTTTTCTTGTCTAACTTAGACATAGGAATTAAATCATCTAATTTCATCATATGCCTACCTTTATTACATCAAGAGTAAACCACACATTAACCACATGCTAGGATAAACCACAGAGCAACTCCCCAGAGCAAATTCCGCCCAGAGCAAAATCACTTCCCCGGAACATACGGAACACACGGAAAAAGTAAATTTCACCCCAGAGAAAAATATCACCCTAGAGCAACAATTGAATATAACTAAGTCTTAAAATAAAAACAACTTCCAAACAATAATCTATTCCATAAAAATAAGTGAATGTCATTGTATCAAAAATACAATGCAAAAAAAAGATATATCTTTGAAAAACAAAAATATATCTTTTTGAATGAATTATTTAGAAAATTTTTAAAATATCATCAACTACTTTTTATTTTCTACGAATTTTTTTTAAAATATCATCAACTATTTCTTATTTTCTACGAATTTTAAGAGAGAGGAGGGCAAGGATTACAAATTCAATTCCTAATAGACCACAACCGCTCTTACCTGTTTCATTATCTTCTTCCTCTTCTTCCTCTTCTTCCTCTTCTTCCTCTTCTTCTTCTTTGTCAGTATAAGTATATTCATAAATAGTGTCTGCAGGAAGAAATGTATCATCAGAAGATCCCTCTGTAGTTTTCTTACCACCACATATATATATTTTCATATTTTCTCCCTCTTGCAACACACTACCAGCTTGGGCAAAATATAAATCTATAGGTGCATTCTCTTTTTCTATCCATTTATTTTCTACAATATCAAATTTCCACACATCATTTAAAAATCCATTGTGAATATCTTGACCACCTAAAATCCACAATTCTTTATTTAAATGAGAATGCATGATATGAGAAGATCGTGCTGCTGGAATTTTTGATTTTGATTGTCCTGTATTGATTTCTTGCCAACTATTGTTGTTCTTATCATATTTCCAGAGTGTATGATACTTTATCTTAGAATTGCTATCCCATCCACCAAATAAGTATAGTGTGTCGCCTATAGAAACCATAGAATGACCCTTACGTGGTTGCGGTGCATTTCGACTTAATGGTATCTTTGTAAAAATCCAAGTTTTCTTTTCAGAATCATAGGAAAAATAGCCAAATATTTGATCACCTGTAATGAAATTATCCCAAGTTCCAGCCACCACCCCACCAAATACATAAATATCATTGTTAATGGCTGCAACTGCAAAATTTGCTCGTGGTGTAAAATCATCATTTGCTATAGTTTCATCATATTCTTGGATCCATTTTTTCTCTGTTCTAGTTGCTGTAAAATTATAGCTAAATATAGAATGAATCCTCTGATTATTTTCATCCCACATATTACCAAAAAGTACATACAATTTGTTATTCAATACAAGAGTAGCATGACCACAAGCACCGTAAAATCCATCAGAACCATCAGATTCATATATTTTTGTGAATGTTGGATTAGGATTTGTTATATCTATACACCAAATATCAGATAAAAGAGTAGCCTCCTTAGACCTGCCACATGCAATGTAATATTTCCCATCATATGCAACCATAGAATGATTATGTCGTGCTACTGGTAGTTCGCTTTGCACTTTGATTTCTTTCCATGGCTCTGTTTCTATTTCCTCTTCTTCCTCTTCGCCAGTATAAGTGCATTCATAAATAATGTCTGCTGGAAGAAATGGATCACCAGAATATCCCTCTCTAGTTTTTATGCCACCCCATATATATATTTTCATATTTTCTCCCTCTTGTAACACACTACCAGCCCGAGAGAAATATAAATCTATAGGTGCTTTCCCTTTTTTTATCCATTTATTTTCTACAATATCAAATTTCCACACATCATTTAAAAATCCGTTGTGAGTATCTCGACCACCTAAAATCCACAGTTCTTTATTTAAATGAGAATGCATGATATGAGAATATCGTGCTGCTGGAATTTTTGATTTTGATTGACCTGTATTGATTTCTTGCCAACTATTGTTGTTCTTATCATATTTCCAGAGTGTATGATACTTTATCTTAGAATCGCTATCCCATCCACCAAATAAGTATAATGTGTCGCCTATAGAAACCATCGAATGACCCTTACGTGGTTGCGGTGCATTTCGACTTAATGGTATTGTGGTGAAAACCCAAGTTTCCTTGTCAGAATCATAGGAAAAATAGCCAAATATTTGATCATCTGTAATGAAATCATGCATAGTTCCAGCCCGCACCCCACCAAATACATAAATATCATTGTTAATGGCAGCAACTGCAAAATTTTCTCGTGGTGTAAAATCATCTCCTGCTATAGTTGCATCATATTCTTTGGTCCATTTTTTCTCTGTTCCAGTTGCTGTAAAATCATAGCTAAATATAGAATGAATGTTATTTTTATGATATCCAAAAAGTACATACAATTTGTTATTCAATACAAGAGTAGCATGACTACAAACACCGTAAAATCCATCAGAGCCATCAGATTCATATATTTTTGTGAATGTTTGATTAGGATTTGTTATATCTACACACCAAATATCAGATAAACGATTATTCTCCTCAGACCTGCCACATGCAATATAATATTTCCCATCATATGCAACCATAGAATGACTTTTTCGTGCTACTGGTGGTTCACCTTGTACTTTGATTTCTTTCCATGGCTCTGTTTCTGTACCTTGTGTATAGATTCCTTCCCATGTATCAGCAAAACAAGATATAGAACATAGAAAACATAGAAAAAAAAGAACAATTTTTTTCATACATATCTTCGATATATGCATTTTATCTCGCCTTTCATTTAAAAGTAAAAAAAATTTAAAATTAAATTAATATTCGCACATTAAATCATATTTATTGTATCTTACAAATAAAAAATTATTTATATTTTTATATTATATTATATTTTTATATTTTTACTATTGGCAAGCAATGTTACTTTGCTCTGGAGAATTATTTTGCTCTGGGGGAGTTGGAGTTGCTCTGGGGAGTTGCTCGAGGGAAAAAGCGTTGCTCTGAGGAGGAGTTACTCGGAGAAATTTGCTTAAATTTGCTTTGGGAAAAGGAATGTGGCTCTGAATTTATAATAGAAATAAAAAAGCATGTGCAGTATTCTAGCACATGCTTTAAAAAAAGTTTAGAATGAATAAAGGAAGGTGATGTTTATTTTTGAAAGAATTATGGCAATGTTATGGTAGTGTGAGTGCAAAACGAACGCCGATAGTGTAGTGTTTGTCTTTCATGAGGCGATAGCCACGAGATGCGGTACGACAAGAGTAAGCGTCGTTGATAGCACTTCCCCCGCGATATGCTCTTGTGTTGGCAGATGATGTATAGGCAGAACCGTCCGTAGGTATTTTAGTATAATCTGCTGTCCATGCATCTTCACACCATTCCCAAATATTGCCATGCATGTCATATAGTCCATTGTCATTGGCTTTTAGTTTCCGTACTTCTTGTGGATATTGTTTGTTGACATTCCATGAATTTTCATTGAACCAAGCATATGTTTTTAGGTCTTTGGCATTGTTTCCAAAAGAATAATTTTCTGCACTACCAGCACGGCAAGCGTATTCCCATTGGGCTTCTGTAGGAAGTTGAAGTTTTGTTTTTTTAGCAAATTTTTTAGCATCATTCCATGAAATATATGTAGCAGGATAATTTTTCCCATCCTTTACATTGGATTTGCCTTTCCATGGTGTTGTTTTCATGACTCTGCGCCATGTGGATTGTGTACAAGGAGTGTCTGCGATCAGAAAGCTTGGTACTTGTACGATATGAGTAGGAGATGATGTGGACTCTTGGCTACTTCCCATCATGAATGTTCCGCCTAGAATGAGGCTAAATTTCATTTTTGTAGCATTGTGTATATATTGTGGAATAGGTTCTTTTGTTTTATTGGAACGATAGGGAGATGTGGGTTTAAAACCTAGAGATAGAATTTTTGTTTCTAGTGCTTTTTTATCAATAGGTGTTGCTTTTTCTTCTTGTTTGATTTGAGCTAGTTTTTCTTCTTCAGCTTTTCTCAAAGCTTCTTGTTCTGCTTTTTTTTCTTCTTCAGCTTTTTTCTTGGCTTTTAAACGTTCTAAACGTTCTTGCTCTTCTTTTTGTGCTTTTTGTTTTTCTATTTTATCTTGTTCTATTTGTTGGAGTTCTTCATAGTATTGAAGAGCTGCTTTAGATAATGCTAAGCAAAAACGTACACCAATGAATGCTGATTGCGTATCTTTATGAGCATAGAAACGGTTATGTGCAGATTGTCCTTCTGTTGCAGAAATTGTGTAATCGCCTCCTCTATGGACTTTTTCATCACTTCTAGGAGATAATCGTGCTCTACCATCAATGGGAGCATTTCTATAGTTATTTACCCAAATGTCTTCGCACCATTCACTAATGTTTCCATACATGTCGTATAGACCATATGCATTAGATTTTTTTTGACCAATGGCATGAGGATATAATTCTTCTTTTGCTTGTGCATTTTCTGTAAACCAAGCGTATTGTTCAAAGGTCTCATGTGCATTTCCATAACAATAATCTGCTGCACTTCCACCTCTACAAGCATATTCCCATTGTGCTTCTGTAGGTAAGGATAATCCTGTTTTTTTGCAAAATTCTTTACAATCTTCCCAACTAATATAGGATGCTGGATATAACACGCCTGCTTTTGTATTGCTCTGTGGCACAAAGTATTTTTTTAAGTAACCTGTTTCTTTTCTCCAAGGTTCTGTACCCATGATGTTTTTCCACGTAAATTGCGTGCAAGCATATTTTGCTATGAGAAAGGGAGGTACTTTTACAACGCGTGAAGGCATGCAATGATCAAATCGTTGTTTCCATACATTTTCTGTTCCCATGGTAAAAGAGCCACCAGGTAAGAAAATGAATTCCATATTCGTTGGTTTATGTAAATATTCTTCGACTTCAAAAGTATATGTTAGAGTAGAGTATTTTTTCGTGCCTAAATACATTAAATCTGGCATAATTACTGAACCGCCAGAAGATTCTTTTAATTTTAATTGAACGATTTTATCTTGTTCTTTTTTAGATTCTTCTTTCCATTGCGTTTCTATTGCAGTTTCTAGGGTGGCAGCTTCTGCATCTAAATAATTCATGATACCATAAACTGCACCAATGATTAAAATGAAAAGTATAATGCTTCTTATGAATCGTCGTCTTTTTACTATATTCATGCTTGTGATGTAATCTTTTTTCTTTTCAGTTGTTTTTGTTTTTGGCATAGATGAATCTTGTTTTGATTTTTGAATATTTTGTTCTTTTGTCATTCTTGATAAAGAAGATGTAGAACCTATTGGTCTTGCAGTTGATGGTTGACCTTGTGGTTGTGGTTTTCTAGGTGGCGTATTATATGACCCTAAATTTTTATTTTTATCCATATCCATTTTCCCTTTCTTACACAAAAATTGATGCAGTCTTGTATCCTTTTTGCTTTGGGGCTATGTTTTTAAGCTCTGAGGCTATATTTTTTCCCCAGAGCTTTGTATTTTTACTCTGGAGCTTAACTATGAGGATTTTTTTGATCTTTTCACTCTGAGGTATGTTTTTCTTCTCAGAGCTTTACTTTATGTTTCCGTTCCTACAAACCTATAAAATCCTATAAATAGCTATAAAAATCTATAAATAAGATTTCTGTTGTATTTCTGTTTCAACCTTGCTGGTTACAATCTGATTTATTACTAAATCTGACTGCATTG
>JAGOMP010000086.1 GCA_017993505.1 Planctomycetota bacterium | reverse complement strand
ATATTAAAACTATTATCTATAATATAAAAATAAACTTGACCAAAAACGCAATATTTTTACATATTTATTAAAACATTTAACTTATTATTATTTAATAACTTACAGAAATTATTTTAACTTATTATTACTTTTAATCCTTTTTAAAGGAAATTTCATAAATCTTTATATTATAATATATTAAAACCATTATCTATAATGTAAAAATAAAATTGTCCATACCGCAATATTTTTACATATTTATTAAAATATTTAACTCATTATTATTTAATAACTTAGAAAATTTATTTTAAAATACTATTATTTTTAATCCTTTTTAAACTTATATTCTAATTATAATTTAATAGACATTGTGCATTGCGTACAATTCCAGAATATTTTGCACGTAAAATAGGTGAGCCTGCATATTTTTTTTGAAATGTTTGTTCTGACATATTGATTATTTCTGAAATATTTAATATTTCTCCTGCAATATGTTGTAATAAATCTGGATGTGTTGTTGGAGGGATGTTTTGATTATAAGGACAGCATTCTTGGCAGAGGTCACAACCAAAAATTTGATACTTTATTTTTTGTTGTAATTCTTTTGGAATTTCTTCTCGGTTTTCAATCGTTAAATAAGAAATGCAACGTGTACAATTTAAATCATATTCTTTTTCTAAAGCATGAGTAGGACATGATTCTACACATTTTTGACAATTTCCACATTCATTTTCTAGAATATTATTTTGCCCATCATATTCTAAAGAAGAAAATACTTCAGCTAAAAAAAACCAAGAACCATATTTTGGATGGATTAATAAATTATTTTTTCCAATAAAACCAAGACCAGCTTGAAATGCATAATATCGTTCTGATAAAGGAGTAGCATCTGAAAAAAAACGAAATTTTTCATTGGGATATTTAAGGTTTA
Source organism: Planctomycetota bacterium (assembly GCA_017993505.1). Classification (GTDB taxonomy): domain Bacteria; phylum Planctomycetota; class Uabimicrobiia; order Uabimicrobiales; family JABWCH01; genus JAGOMP01. Next base: position 6,523 of record JAGOMP010000086.1, on the reverse strand, counting down.
ATTGTGGTTCTACCTTTTTCCAAAGATCTCGAAAAATTTTATGATAATCTCTTCCCCAGGCATATCGTGCTACCACTCCTTTTTGATATGTTTTTGAAAAATTTTGGTAATAGGGCAATATTAGAAACCAAATACTTTTGCATTCTGGCATAATCCAACAAGGATTAAATTTCCCTTTACTATGTCTGACTAAGAATTCCATCTTAGCATGATGACCACGTTGTAACCATTTTTGATAACGCATTTCTTGATCTGGCAATGTTTTTGCAGATACAAAGGCGATTTCAGAAAATCCATAGGAAGAAAATAAATTTTGTATATAGTCGCAATCTAATAACATATATTTTTATTTATTGAATATTTATTAAAAGGTTAAAAAAAAGGAAAAGACAAAATATATTTTGTCTTTTCCTTTTTTCCGTTATAAAAAATTATAGTTTGTTAGCAATAGCTTTAGGAATGTGGAAACGCAAGATAGAGTTTCGATCTTGTGGTTGTCCCATAAATTCTTGAATTTCTTCTGTAGAAGATGTTTCCTTGGCTAATACACGAGAACGAGCTGCTAAACTACCTGGAGCACTATTGTGATCTACAACACATGTGTGAATCGCTCCAATTTGATTTCCTTCATATACAATTTCTAATAAACGAGATTGTTGTGGATAGACTAATAAAGAGGAAGTTTGAATTTCCCAATATCCAGCATTGGCAGTCCCAATTTGTATGATTTTGTTTTTATGGCAATGTCCTACAATATGAGCAATGATATTGGGGTATGATTTCATTTTTTCGATAAATTTTTCTTCAGCAACATATCCAATGGCTTTTGTTTCTTCAAAGTCAGCCAAAAGTTCTGGTAAAACTTCTTGCATTTTAGGGTCTTTTTGAAATAATTTTTTAAAAGCCTCTTTAATGCTAGCCAAAGATTTCAATCTGTTCGATGGATGATGCGAAGCAAGAATGACAAGTTCATTCTTTGCCTTGCTAGATTCTAGTTCTGGAATCACGAAATCGTTGAATTGATTTTTATCTAAACCACCAAGGGATGTTCCAAGTCGACTAGCAGTATCCATTACAATGACTTTGAGTGGGAGTCCAGATTTTGGATAAAAAGAATAGTATCCTTTTTTTACGTTTGCCATTTTGCCAGGGAAACCAGTCCGAAAATTTTGGTGAAATTGAATGAATTCTTCCCCAGAAAGATTTCTACGGCGTGCATCAGGTACAGTGTAGCCAGGTTTTAAATCTTTAACTTTAGGTGGATTGACCCAAGGAGTGATCACTGCATTAGAATAATCTCCTACAGGATCCTGCAATACTAATAATTTTGAGACTTTACCTATAATGGAATTAAATATAGTTCGAACTTTCGGAGGCACATTTCCTTGGATTAGAACATCATGGTTACCAATAGCAGAATACCAAGGAATCGTGGCTAGTAGTCCATGTGCTAGAAAAGCATCATTTCCATCATTATTTGGGCCAAAAAGAGGATCTTGGTCTGTGCCACTATCAGGATCTACTTCACCGCCTCTCATGGTGCTTAAAAACCAAGAAAGTTCATTTTCTTGGGCATTGTCAACGCTATCTCCTGTGTTTAAAACAAAATCAAGTTTTTTATCAGAACAAATGCCATTCATAGTCTGAACCATGGAATTTAAAACTTGTGTTGTTAAATCTTCTTGTTTACGAAATGCATTGTGAACACCAATTGTTTCTAAATAAGGTGCAGCAGCTACAAATCTCGCAGGACTCTCTTCATCTAAAACATGAGCGTCTGTAATGTGATGAAAAAATAGTAAACTTTTAGGATTTCTACTTGGTAAAGAGTTATTTTCTAACAGGTCATTTCGAACTGTCATTGTTTCTCCTACAGCTCTGTGCATGTCTATTCCTAATACTTCTTGAATAAAATGAGAAGTTGGAACGACTCGATGGTGCAAAGTTGTATGATGCCAAGTGTTTTGTAAACCTTCTGCATAGTAATAATCTTGTTCTGCAATGTCTATCGAACTAGCAAGAAGAGATGGTCCCAAAACTGTCCCAGCTACTGCACATTTCAAAAATTCTCTTCGATTCATATAGTTTTCCTATTTGTATTTTAAATAAATAATGCTGCATTTATAAAAAACGCTATGTTACGAATGTTGCATTTATAAAAAATGCTATGTTACGATAGGTGAATTTTGTAAAAACATAATATATATAACTAGGTGAATAATATTGATATAAAAAAATTATTTTTTTAATAATTTTTAGCTATTGATGTAAATAATATTCGTAACTAGCAATTTCAATTTTCCCATTGTAACAACATTTAAAATCACTTGCAATATTTTTTTTATTTTTGATATTCACGTCCTTTCCAAGATGCTTTTGTTCCTAGACTGTAGCGAATCGCAGAATCTATTGTCATACATAAATACAATTGAGCAGCAAAAGGCAAAGCAAAAAAATATATAGATGACAATTTAAAATATCGAATCGTAGGAATATAAGTCCAAACAATCAATCCGTAAGTAAGAGCAGAAGAAAGTGCAATATATAGTGTCCAATCTGACCAAAATACAAAAGGAAGAATCAAATTTACAATGGGAATCGTAAACATGAATAACATAATAAGAATGCAAGCCAATAAACGAACATAGGAATATTTCAATTCTGTAAAGGCAGATCGAACTACCATATTCCAAATACCAGATAAATTTTCATATCCACGCATGCTATATAGATCAGGACCATCCATTAAACAAATTTCATTACCAGCATGTTTCACAACTTTTGCTAAAGAAATGTCATCAATCAATGCTCCTTGAATGGCTTTAATACCTCCAATTTCCTCTAATGTTTTTCTCTTAATAAAAATACAACCACCTGCTGCAGCTGCTACTGAACTTGATTTATCTTGTACTTTTTGAAAAGGATACATCATTTTAAAAAAATACAAAAAAGCAGGAATTAAGAGTTTTTCCCAGAAAATATTTGTTTTTAATCGAGCCATTAAAGAAAACATAGAATACGAACTATTTGTAGCTGTATGAACAATGGATTTTAAAAGGTTCGGTGCATATTGTAGATCTGCATCTGTTAATAAAATCCATTCCCCTTTAGTATGTTGAATTCCTTGGTGCAATGCCCACATTTTGCCAGCCCAACCTTTTTCTAGTGGTTTGCTATCAATAATTTGTAATCGTTTGCCATTTTTTGATTCTTGTTGTAAAGATTCAGCTACCAATTTTGTATTGTCTGTAGATTGATCATTTACTAAAAAAATCTCACAATTTGCATATTCTTGTTCTAACAATGATGGTAATGTTTCTCTTAGAACAGCTTCTTCATTCCTTGCTGGAATAACAATGCTTACCATAGGTAAATTTTCAGTTGAAATTGTATTGTCTATGGAAAATACTTCTCGAAAACGATAACCTTGGCTAGGTAAACAACAAATAATCATCCAAATGAGCAAAGAAAGCAGTGATAAAATCAACAAAACAAACATATACAACCTTTCAACAAAAAAATATTCCTATGCAAAGAAAAACAAAAAATATACACATATAAAAAGCAAAAACGTAAATTGCTTATATAGTAATTTACGTTTTTATCAACATGATCTTATTGTTTCGAATCATTTTCTGCATCTAATTTTTCTACAATTGCTTTAAAATTTTTTTCAATCTTGGAAGGACACACGTACGAACAAAGTTTGCAATCAAGACATTTTCTCATACCAATGGCCAATGCTTCTTCTTCCATTTCATGACTACAGTAACGATGCATTAAATTTGGTAACAAAGAACGAGGACAAACATTTTCACAATATGAACATTGAATACAAGGGCGTTCTTCCCCATGAAGATTCGTATCTAATTTACGAGAAGTAGGTACAAACCAAGATGCAAACGTGCGACTAAACGAATCTACAAAAAAACCAGGTCGTAGAAAAAATAAAAATCCACGTCTTCGATCTTCTTTTAAACATGTCACCATTCGAGTTTCATGTTTTACTAATGTTTCTTCTGTAATTACTTCTCCTGTTAAAGCATTTCCTTCTAATAGACGAACTTCTTCTGCAGTGCTAAAATAAGGTTCTAATGCTTTTTTCAAAGGCGTTCCCATTGTTAATTTTAAACCAAAATTTACAGTAAAACCATTGCCATATAAGAAAACCATTCGTTCTAAATAAGGTTTTCCTACAACAACTGCATCATGAATAGCAAGCAAGTCTTCAATATTTAATACATAGTAGCCTACATCAGAAGGTTTTCCTCCAGCGGGAAGAGATACTCGAACCATGGATTCATATAATAATTCATCTAATTCTTGTGGATATTTTGCTTTTAAACGATAAACAAAAACTTTATCTAAAGGGGCAATAGCCTTTTCCATCTTTTTATAAAAAGAAGAATCTGAGGAATCGCAACCAATATATATAGGACAATTCACAAATAATTTTTGCAAAATCTGTAAACCAATTACAGCATCATCCCATCTCCCTTGTATCCAATGGGTTGCCGACATCCTAAAAGGATGACTTTCCAAAGCACGAATTACAAAACCTTTCACATCTTGATCCAAAGGAAGTGGGAAATGGCTTTCTTGTATAATTTTTTTCAAAACATCTATTGATAAATTTTCCCACTCTTTTGAGCTTTGTGCAATTTTCTCCCAGTTCACTATACGTTCCGTAGCAACAATATTTCCTTTAGGAGTGCCTACAAATTTTTTAAAAAAATAACCACCATGAAAATTCTTACATTTACTCATATTCAAATCCAAAAAATTATTATCCTTTTGCTTGCCATTCACATAACAAACAATATTTACATATACAAAAGATTGAAAAATAAAATTTTCAACATTTAGATTATAAAATAAAATAAAAAATAACAAAAGAAAATTTTATTTTTTAACACTTGATTTTATACAATACTATAAAAAAGATTTTATTTACTATAAAAAGAGGTTTTATTTTTTTAATGATTTTTTTAGTATGATGTATATAATATAATACAAAGTTTGTGTAAAAGTTATCGCAATAAAATAGGAAAACATTCCTATTTTACAATGGATATGATGTAAAGAATTGTCTAAATAATATTGTCGTATACGAATTTGGAAAGATGCTATTTATTTGGCATCCATTGAATACAATGAATTCTATTTTCCATAACGAATTGCAAAGGTTATGAAATAATTGGAAAGTTTATATGAAATTACTTGATCGTTATATTTTAAAATCTTTATTTGCATCTTTTTTGATTTGTATTTTCTTGATTGTAGGATTTTATATCATTATTGATTTATTTACAAATTTTGATAAATTTCAAGAATATAGTAATCTTTTAAAAAATTTTACAGAACATTCTTCTTCGCTTTTATTTATTATGGCAGAGTTTTATTTTTATCATACTCCGCTTATTTTTTATATGCTTTGTCCTCTTATTACGCTTCTTTCAGCTATGTTTACATTGACAAAAATTTGTAAATCTAATGAGTTGCTTCCATTAAAATCGTGTGGAATTTCTATGTATCGTTTGATGTATCCTTTTATATATTTTTCAATACTAGCTATGATTGGAATGATTATAGTTCAAGAATATGTAATTCCACCGTTATCTACAAAATTAGAGCTTTTAACACACGTAAAATATGGTAGAAAAAAAAGCATTGAAGGTGTTCAATACTGTGATTATCAAGGAAATGTTTTTTTTGTAGGACAATATTTTCCTTTAGAACAAAGAATTGAGAATCTTCGTGTTATGATTCCTGTCCATAAATTAAGTTTGAAAACAAAAAAAATCATTAAAGCAAAGACAGCTTTGTGGAAAGAGGAGAATCAAGAGCATAGTGTTATTTTATACGATGGAATTTTGATTGAATATGATGACAAAGGAATTCAAAAAGGCAATCCCGTGTCTATTCCTGAAAAAGGAATTGAGATAAAGACTGAATTTAGTGACAAGCATATTGTATACCCTGCACGTCAAAAGCTAGATAGTATTTCTACAAAACAATTATTGGAAATATTAGAGCAAAATCCAAAGTTATCTGAGGCTATTCTTACGTTGCATAGTCGTTTCAGTATGCCTTTAAGCAATATTATTTTAATTTTTTTAGGTCTTCCTTGGCTTTTGCGTCGTCAAAGTAAAAATTTTTTTATTGGAATTGGTATTTGTGCTATTATTTCTGGTGCGTTTTATGGTTTTTATATTTGCCTTATAAATTTAGGATACAAGGATATTATGAATCCCATATTTGCAGCTTGGTTTCCTAGCGTTTTTTTTAGTTCCCTAGGTGCTAGTTTTTATAAATTAATTCATACATAAAAATAGAAAAAAAAAGGCAATTATGCATACTTTATTCATTCACATATAAAAAAGGAAGAATCAATATACCGTTCCTACAAACCTATAAAATCCTATAAATAGCTATAAAAATCTATAAATAAGATTTCTGTTGTATTTCTGTTTCAACCTTGCTGGTTACAATCTGATTTATTACTAAATCTGACTGCATTGCC
>JAGOMP010000029.1 GCA_017993505.1 Planctomycetota bacterium | reverse complement strand
AATTAACTCCCCAGAGCAAATTAACTCCCCAGAGCAACATTGCCTCCCCAGAGCAACATTGCCTCCCCAGAGCAATTTCCCTCCCCAGAGCAAACTCCCCAGAGCAACATTCCCTCCCCAGAGCAAGTTTAACTCCCCAGAGCAACAGACGCCGTCCAGAGAAAAAAAATTAACAAAAAAAAATTGATGGATTTGATTAAATTAAATCCATCAATTTAATGTTACGAATTACCATAAAGTTATTGTCGCAATATTAAAAGCTGATTTTTTTGAATGTTTCGACAGTTTCTTTTTGGTGGCAAATTTCGCATTTATCGAAATAATCTCGTGGGAGGACGTTGTCGGCAACGAGTTTTTCCATTTGTGCTTGTGTGATATGAGCACGACCGCATACTGTGCATCGGAGCATGGGGAATTCTTGATCCCATATTTTACGTGTTTTACTGGTTTCTGTAAAGGGTATGTTGTTTGTGGGACATACATTAGCACATGCTGCACAGCCTATACAAACGTTGTTAGGCTTGTCATAAGGTGTTGTCACTCGTTTATTAACACCTCTGTCTGTCATGCTAATTGCATTGACACCCATGGCTTCACATGCTTGGACGCAAAGACCACAAAGTATGCAATTGTCGGGATTTTCTCTTCTTTTGTATGTTGTTTCAAGGATGCCGTATTCTTTTGCCAAGTCTTGAATGACTTCTGATTCTGGACAACGTGCAAGGAGTAAATCTACGATATTTTTTCGTATTGTGATGATGCGTTCAGAATGTGTGTATACTATGAGTCCGTCTTGTGCAGGGTGGTTACAAGCTGTAACAACTTTGCACCATCCATCCCAAGATTTTTTTGTGATTTCTACGCAACAGAGTCGGCATCCGCCTTGGGGTTCTGCCCATTCTTGATGGCAAAGTGTAGGAATATGTATGCCTGCTCGTTTTGCCACGGCTAAAATGGTGTCGCCCTCTTTTGCTATTAAACTTTTTCCATCTATGACTAGCATTGTTCGTTCCTTTTTGTGATGCTAATAGCGTCAAATTTACAGACATTATAGCATGATCCACATCGTATGCAGATCTCTTGGTTGATTTGATGTTTTGCCTTGGCTTCGCCCTGAATGGCATCAACGGGGCATATTTTGCTACATGCTGTGCAACCTTTGCAATTGTCTGTGATGTTGAAAGATGTTAGGGCGGTGCAAACTCCTGCAACGCATTTTTTTTCTTTTATGTGTTGAATGTATTCATCTCTAAAGTATCTGAGTGTACTAGAGATGGGGTTAGGTGCTGTTTTACCTAGAGCACATAGTGCAGAGTTTTCGATAACTTTGGAGAGTTCTTCGATTTTGTCAAGGTCTGCCATGACGGCTTTACCTTCTCTGATTTTATCGAGGAGGTATAAGAGTTGGGGAAGTCCATCTCTGCAAGGCGTGCATTTTCCACAAGATTCTTGAATTAAGAAGTTGATGAAATATCGAGCCACGTCGATCATGCATGTTCTGTCATCCATGACAATCATTCCACCAGAACCCATCATAGAACCTGCTTCTGTGAGACTATCGAAATCTACAGGTAAGTCTAGTTTGTCTGCTGGTAAGCATCCACCACTCGGACCGCCTGTTTGCACGGCTTTGAATGGTCTATTGTCAATGATTCCACCACCGATTTCATAAATAATTTCTCGGAGAGTAGTACCCATGGCAACTTCAATGAGACCTGTATTTTTGACTTTGCCTACTAGAGAGAATACTTTTGTTCCAGGGCTTTTTACTGTTCCGATTTTACGGAAATTTTCTGCACCATCTCGAAGAATGACAGGTATATTTGCCCAAGTTTCCACATTGTTGAGTACTGTTGGTTTGTCAAATAAACCTTTTTCTGTGGAATGGATGTATTTTGCACGTGGTTCACCTACTTTTCCTTCAATGGATCTCATGAGTGCACTCGATTCACCACATACAAATGCTCCACCACCTCGATTGATGCTTAAATGGAAACTGAAGTCTGTGCCTGCGATGTTGTCACCTAAGAAACCACATTCTTCGGCTTGTTTGATTGCAATAGTAAGGTGTTCAATGGCAAGAGGATATTCGTGTCGTACGTATAAATATCCTTTATTAGATTCTACGGCAAATGCACCTAATACCATACCTTCAATAATGGCATGGGGATCGCCTTCCATGATGCTTCGATCCATGAATGCACCTGGGTCACCTTCATCACCATTGCATAGTACGTAGCGTGGACCTTCCACAGCTTTGCAAGAACGCCATTTTCGTCCTACGTTAAATCCACCACCGCCTCGTCCTCGGAGTCCTGATTGTTCAATTTGTTGCATTACGTATTCTGGATTCTGTGTGGTGAGGACTTCTACGAGTGTTTTATATCCACCAAATCGGATGTAGTCTTGAATATCTGTGGGATCCATTTGTCCCATTTTTTTTAATATAACTAGTTGTTGTTTTTTGAAAAAATCGATATCTAAGTGGTGCTTACAACTGCATTTTGAGTCTATGTCTTTATAGAGAAGGCGTTCAACAATTTCACCTTTGAGGATGGTTTTTTCAAAAATTTCCTGTACGTCTTGTTCTTTCACAGAACAATAGAAAATGCTTTCTGGCATAATCCATACGATAGGGCCTTTTTCGCACATTCCTTGGCAACCAGTTTTTTTTACGACTCGTTCAACCCCTACTGGTATTTTGTTTTCTTTGATGAGTTTTTCTAGTTGTTCTGCAACTTGTAGACTGCCAGCAGCTCTACAACCTGTTTCACAACAGATTAAAACTTTTTTCCCATCTAAGGGTCTGTCTTTGAGTATTGCTTGCTGCCAAGTATTGTAGTCGGCTAGAGAGTTGATTTTCATTCTTGTTCCCCTTTCAATATTTCTTTGACTTGTCCGGGGTTGACGTTTCTATGGTATTTTTCATTGACGACCATAACTGGTGCCATGAAACATGCACCTACACAGTTGACTATTTCTAATGTGAAACCTAGGTCTTCTGTTGTTTCGCCTCGTTTGATGTTGAGTTGACGTTCAAGTTCTTGGACAACTTGTTCACCACCTCGAAGGTGGCATGCTGTACCTAAGCAGACTTTGATAATGTTTTTGCCACGTGGCTTTAAACTGAATGCTTTATAAAAGGTAGCAACGCTAAAAATTTTACTCATGGGAAGCTCTAATTCCTTGGCAACAAGTTCTAATGCATGACATGGTAAGAAATTATAGCTATCATGAATATCTTGTAAAATCATAATCAGGGAACTCTCTTGGCGAGGATAACGCTGTATGATTTCTTCTACTTTGGTGATATCCATTTTGTTTCCTTTGTGTTTTTGACTTGCCCCTATTTCTAGTCTCTTTTTTAAGAGTTTCCTAACTCATATCCCTTGCTAAATGCTTCTTTATTCAGGGGAATTAAATTTGGTTTGGATTCAAAGAGATTTTCGATCAATTTCATCATGGTTTCGAATTTGACAACTTTAGAGCAACCAATATATGCTCCAAGGGCAACCATGTTTGCTGCTTTGGCACTGCCACATTCAATGGCAATATCGTTGCAAGGAACATAGAGTGTTTTTAAATCTTCTCTAGGGGATTTGACATCAATGAGGGAACTATTGATTATTAATATCCCGCCTGGTTTTACATTATCTACGAATTTGTCTAATGAGGGACGGTTCATGATAACGCAACTTTGAGGTGAATTCACCACAGGAGATCCAATGGGGCGTTCTGAAAGTACCACAGTACAATTGGCTGTGCCACCACGCATTTCTGGTCCATAAGAAGGTAACCAAGACACTTCTCTACCTTCTTCCATTCCAGCGTAAGCTAGGAGCCTGCCTATTAACATGACACCTTGCCCTCCGAATCCAGCCATTACAACTTCTGTTTGCATAAAAAATATTTCTCCTTCTTCCAAACAAACATTTGTTTGTTATTCTGACTTTGTTTCTCTAGGGTAACTCTCTAATTGCAAGAACAATTAGAGTGGAATCACGCCTAGAAGCCTTTATTTTGAAGTATCTGGAGTTTTGAAAACACCCAAAGGAAAATAGGGAATCATATTTTCTTTGAGCCATTGCATAGCTTTTATGGGAGATAAACCCCAGTTGGTAGGACATGTAGAGAGTACTTCTACCATACTAAAGCATCGATTGTCAACTTGGTTTTGAAAAGCTTGTCTTAAAACTTTTTTTGCATTAATCACGTTTTCTGGATCGTGTACTGAAACGCGTGCAATATAGGAATCTGTGCGTAAGGTTGCAAGCATTTCCGAAATTCCTATAGGGTATCCTGTTAAATTGACATCTCGACCATAGGGCGAGGTTGTTGTTATTTGATTGGGCAATGTTGTGGGTGCCATTTGACCGCCTGTCATGCCATAAATAGCATTATTTGCAAAAACGACTGTGATTTTTTCTCCTCGATTTGCTGCATGTACAATTTCTGCAGTACCGATGGATGCTAAGTCACCATCGCCTTGGTATGTAAAGACAAATAATTCAGGACGACCGCGTTTGACACCAGTTGCAACTGCTGGAGCACGACCATGGGGAGCTTCTACAAAGTCAACGTCTATATAATGATACGCTAAAACTGCACATCCCACAGGAGCAACACCTACACTTTTTTCCCGTAAATCAAACTCATCCAGAAGTTCACTAACAAGTCTATGAATTACCCCATGAGTACAACCAGGGCAATAATGACTGCTTTTTTCGGTCATAGAGTTAGGCTTGGCAAAAATAGCATGCATTTGTTATGCCTTTCCTTGTAAAATAACCTGCATTATAAGAACGCATAAAATTATAAATGTATTATGGTTCAAACAATTACAGTACAATAACCTTCATTATAAGAACGCATAAAATTATAAATGTATTATGGTTCGAACAATTACAGTACAATAACCTACATTATAAGAACGCATAAAATTATAAATGTATTATGGTTCGAACAATTACGGTATAATCTTTTTGATTTCTTCAACGACTTCTTCTGGACTTGGAACCATTCCACCAATCCTACCATAAAAATGTAGTGGACGTTTTTCATCCATTGCAAGTTTTACATCTTCAATCATTTGTCCAGCAGAAAGTTCTACAACCATAACAGATTTGGCTTTATTCATAGCCTCTCTAACTGCTTTGTATGGATAAGGATACAAAGTAATTGGGCGTACTAGACCAACGTTAATGCCTTCTTCTTTTAATAAGTCAATAGAAGTTTTACAAATTCTTGCTGTAGTTCCATAAGAAACTACTAGTATATCATATGGTTCTTCACAATTATACAATTCATGTCGAGCTTCATTTGCTTCAATTTCAGCATATTTTTTCTGAAGTCTGAAATTATGTTGTTCCAATTGTGCAGGATCAAGATATAAAGAATGCACGTGACGACTAGGTCTACCTCCTTTAGCTCCACACGCTGCCCATGTTTTTTCTGGCAATTCAACGGGTGGACGTTCTTTAAATTCTACTGGTTCCATCATTTGCCCGATGATTCCATCACCAATTACCATGACAGGATTTCGATATTTATCTGCAAGGTCAAATGCATCTATCATTAAATCAACAGCTTCTTGCACACTAGATGGACCAAGCACAATGACTTTAATATCACCATGTCCAATACCTCTAGTAGCTTGAAAATAATCTGATTGAGAAGGATGAATGCCACCTAAACCAGGACTACCACGCATAATATTGATGATGACAACAGGAGTTTCAGCACCAGCCATATAAGAAACAGTTTCAGACATCAAACTAACGCCAGGACTGGATGTAGAAGTAAATACACGAACACCCGTTGCTGCACATCCGTAAATCATATTTGATGCAGCAACTTCACTTTCGGCCTGAACATACACTCCACCGACTTCTGGCAATCGCTTCGATAAATATTCAGGTACTTCTGTTTGAGGAGTAATAGGATAACCAAAAAAATGTTTACAACCTGCACGAATAGCAGCTTCACCTAACGCCTCACAACCTTTCATTAATTTTTTTGCCATATCATACTCTCTCAATAATCGAAGTGGACGTACTGAAGACCATTTACATGAACTTCAATTGCCACATCGGGACAAGAAATAGCACATAAACGACAACCAATGCAACGTGAAGGATCCACTACTTCAGCATAAAAATATCCCTTTACGTTGATCTCTTTGGACATTTCGATAATCTTTTGGGGACATGAATTTTTACAAACTTCACAGCCCTTACATTTATCCTTATTTATCAAAACTTTCGGCATATGTAACCCTACCTTAATTGCTAGTTGAAATAAAGAGTATCCTTGCTAATGTATTACGAAATTAGTAGAACACTTCTTTTAAATTAGAATTTCCTAGGCTAACCAACCGAGGGCTTTTTACTCACGTATCACTGGAACTGGCCAACAATCTCTTCGAAGGTGCATTAAATGAGGAGGCAATAAAATTCGGTACATCGATAATATAGGTGAGGAAATAACTTTTTTTGCACTTTCAACCAAAGTTTCATGAACTACAGTACAAAAAATTGGCACGCCTGTTTGAGCAGACACTTCTAAAACTAATTCATTACCATAACAAATAGTATCTAAATCAGTTTCATCCATCAAATGTGTGTTAGAAACATAGCCTGTCACTTTTAATTGGGATGCTTGTTCAATCATGCTTTGCATATTTAATACACCTGCAACGTCAGATGTAAAAGGGCGATTTCGATTTACAACTAATAGTAATTCATATTCTGATAAACTTTGAAATGCTTCTTGAAAACAAGCTAAAACACGAGCTCCTACTTCTTCGCCTCCTACATCTAATATAGTATAGCCTGCTGATTGTAAAATACATCCTTTGACTTCTGGAACAATAATAGGTAAATCAGCATAACGCCGTTCTCCTGGGGGGATGATAACATGAATCCCATGTGATTCCATTAATTCTGTTGCCTCACGACAACGAAAATACGGGTTGACCACATCCATATCAATAATAGTTGTATTTTTGTGATAGCGTGCTAAACCTAATGTATAATGAATCGCAGATTCACTTTTTCCACTGCCATAATTTCCAGTGAATAAAATTAACTTCGATTTAGGAAAAAATAAATCGTTCATAAAAAACATCTTATAAAAAATATAAAAAAATTAGAAAATCCTACCTCTTTTTTGAGGTAGGATTTTCTACCTTTACGCCTTGTAACTCTTGAACAGAGCAGTCATGAACTTACAAATTTTTTCAACACTAGGAAGATGCATCATTTCATCAGGTGAGTGTGGATTTTTAATGGTGGGCCCAAAAGAAATCATATCCATTCCAGGATATTTATCACCAATGAGACCACATTCTAAACCAGCATGGATGATTTCCACAACAGGTTCTTTACCAAATTCTTCCATATAAACTTCTTTGCATTTTTTCAAAACAGCAGAGTCCATGTTAGGTTTCCAAGAAGGATAACCACTGCCGCTTTCTACTTCGTAGCCTGCAAGACGAGCAATGTTTTCAATACGATCTGTTAAATCTTGTAAACGACTCATGACAGAACTACGTTGACTTGTTGTAATTTCAATGGCATTGTCGATCACTTTGATGATGGCCAAGTTATTAGAAGTCTCGACTAATCCTTTAATGTCTGTAGACATGCTATTGACACCATGAGGTACTGCAAACAAGAAATATAATAATTTCTGAGTTTCGTCAAAGGACATACCTTCAGTCACTGGATCTGTAGGAACAAGGCTAATTTCTAAATTTGGATCTGTGTTTCGATACTCATCGGACAGTTTTTCATCCAGATCTTTTAATAGTTCTTGTGCCTTTTCTACGTTTTTTTCGTCCATAATAACAATAGCATAAGCATCACGTGGAATTGCATTGTGTGCTGAACCAGCATGAACGTCTGCTAACATAAAATCGCCAACCATATCTAATTTACGTAACGAACGAGCTAAAACATAGATAGCATTTGCACGTTGACAATTAATATCTACGCCAGAGTGACCACCGCTAAGACCACCAACATTTAAGCGATATGTCTTTAATCCAGCTGGTGCAGGAACTTTTTCCATTGGAATAGTAATGCGAGTATCTACTCCACCTGCACAACCTACTGTAAAAACTCCTTCGTCTTCAGAGTCACAATTTAAGAGAACTCTACCTTTTAAGAAATCAGGTTCTATAGATTTCGCACCTGTTAGGCCAGTTTCTTCATCTACTGTGAAAAGCAACTCTAACGCAGGATGTTCCGCTTCCATTGCTAAAACTAAACCTAAAGCCACACCAATTCCATTGTCAGCACCAAGAGTTGTGCCATCAGCTTTGAGCCATTCTCCTTCATATTTTAGTTTGAGAGGATCTTTGGTGAAATCATGATTAGAAGTTGGAATCTTTTCACAAACCATATCCATATGGCCTTGAATAATTAAAATAGGAGCATCTTCATAACCAGCAGTTGCAGGAACTTCAATAAGAACGTTGCCAACTTTATCAGTCTTGGCAACAAGGTTATTCTCTTTTGCCCAGTTCAAAAGCCATTCACGAATTTTTTCTTCAGATTTAGAACGTCTAGGAATCTTAGTAATCTCTTCAAAACAAGCTAAAACTTTTTTAGTAATTGGACATTCCATAGAATAAAACTCCTAATGTTTTAACAAAAAAGCGACTAAAATAATAATTGGTCTAGAACAAACTAGACACCTTTTTATCTAGTATAAATCTTTTTAAAAATAAATGCAAGAAAATATTCAAACTACAACTTTTTTTGAATGTAACAAGGATGAAAAGAAAAAAAATAATTTTTTTGCTTAAAAATATTTATATATATGGAGTTAGCGAAAATTGCAAATGTATTATGAATTTTATTTTTATAATCTTTTTAGGTAGGATAAATTCTACCTAAATATTTTTTTTATGAATTTTTCAAAATTTTTATGCATTTTTTCCTTTGATTTATATGATTTATACGATTTTATCTATCTTTGAAAAAATGGTAGGTAATCGTAAGGAATTTGTAATACGATAAGAGAAAAAGCAGTGGCAACAGGTTTCCCTACGTTATCTTCCCAAGTGCCTTCAGAAGACTGTAGTTGCACCAGTTGGTCTCGAATTTTGGGATACCATTGTTTCCAAGCTGATCCACCCTTTAAATACATAGCTTGGATTGCATAATAATGTCCATAATAAAAGTAATAATGTGTGGCAGGTGGATGGGGATTATGGTAGGGCGGTCTTAACATGAAATCAATACCTTTATCAATGGATCGATCTTCATATATACCAGTACCATATAAAGCAGTGACTCCTGCTGCTGTGAGTGCAAAAGAAGTTCGTGTTTGGTTTGTAGGGAGGAGTTGATATTTGAAGGAACCATCTGCCGTAGCACTACGTTGGACGTATTCTAAGGCCCGGTCAATATGTCGTTTGGGGATTCGTATGCCTGCGTTTCTTGCTGCACGCAGTGCTTGGATTTGACAGACTGTGACGGAAATGTCAGCGTCTAAGGCAATGGGTTCGTATCGCCAACCACCCTGCCTATTTTGACATTCCATAATTAGATGTGTGGCTTTTTGCAATGAATTGGCAATTTTTGGTTGTTGGCTCATGCCATATGCTTCTGCTAAACAAAGTGTGGCAAATGCATGACAATACATTTTTGTGCCATATCTTGTAATATAGCCGTTGCCAGGATGTACAGAATCTATTAAAAATTGTATGGCTTTTTCTACATTTTCTCCATATTGGCCTCGTCCAGGATGAGTTCCATTTGCAAGAAATGCAAGACATGCAATGGCTGTTGCTCCTACGTGTGGTTTATTTTGATTGCTCACTCGATAGGTATGATTCAGTTTATAGCCAACATCAGCACGCCATGCCCCTGATGGCTCTTGTTTTGATGCTAACCATCGCAAACCACGCAAAATAGCCTCTTGTGCAGCTGGTGTTACATCGCTTGGTTGTGCGAAGATGGACGGTAAAATACCAAAAATCAGTAGAAAGATTATTTTTTTTCCCATGGTTGCCTCTTTTGTATAATTCTATATGATAGTTTTATGATGACAACTTCTGGAGTGTGTTATTTGAAATGTATCTTGTATAGTGTTGATGATATCTTGTGCAAATTGCCAAATTTCTTATATGATTACAACTTCTGGAACGAGTGTTATTTGAAATGTATCTTGTACAGTGTTGATGATATCTTGTGCAAATTGCCAAATTTCTTGACCTGTTTGAACACCATAGTTTACTAAGATTAATGCTTGTTTATGATATACGCCAACATTCCCTTTTTGTTTGCCTTTCCATCCGCATTTTTCAATGAGCCAGCCAGCTGCAACTCTGTATGTATTGTCTTTATTGTCATATGCAACTATATCTGGGAATTTTTCTTTCAATTCTTTATATTGATTCATGGAGACATTTGGATTTTTAAAGAAACTACCAGCATTTCCTAATAATTTAGGATCAGGTAATTTGCTATTTCGAATGGTGCGAATGGCGTCGATAATGTCTTGTGTTGTTGGATGTTGTATATTTCGTTGTTCTAGAAGTTCTTTGATTCCTAGATAACTTAGGTTATAGTTCGGTTTTTTTTGCAAACAAAGAGTCACGTGAGTGATCAACCATTGTTTTTCTATTTTAAAAATACTAGTTCGATAGCCAAATTGGCATTCTTGATTCTGAAATTCTTTGAATGTGTGGTTTTCTATGTTATACGCTGTGAGGCTATGGAAAATATCTTGAAATTGTACTCCATATGCACCAATATTTTGAATGGGTGCTGCACCTACACTACTTGGTATGCTTGTTAAATTTTCTATGCCATGATAATTTTGTTGCACAGCATATTTAACCACATTGTCCCAGATTTCGCCAGCTCCGATTTTTAAATACACTGAATCAGGTGTAGTTTCAATAATTTTTATACCAGTAAATTTTGGATGAAGGATAGTACCACAGTAATTATCTAAGAAAAGGACGTTATTTCCATTGCCTAGAATAAAATAAGGATGAGAATCGGAAAGAAATGCTTCTAATTCTGGGAGAATATCAACTCTTTCGAGTGAGATATATTGCTTACACACAATATCTAACCCAAAAGAGTTATATTTTTTTAAAGAATAGTCAGAAATGGGCTGAAGCATACCCATTTTAATTACTACTAATCGCCGTAAACGACTGTGGTAAATGTGCCAACGATTCCCAAAATGTTGGTAGATTCATAGTCAACATGATGGATTTTTGTAATGTTTGCACTTTTTGCTGCTGCTTCGATACTTGCATCGCCAGTTGCTACTAAGCCAAGAATGGATTGAACGGATGCTTTTCCAACTTTAGAATAGCCAGAATGAGCTGTTGCAGCTAAAGGTGCTTTTGCATCTGTATAGAGAACGCCTACTGCTGGGGATTGTACAATTTGGCATCCACTAAACATAGTTAATACGCATACGCATACAAGAATTGTAATCAATGATCTCATGAGTGTCTCCTAGGTTTAAATAAATTAGACTGTCGAAAATCGACGAAAACGACGTTACAAGAATAACGTAAAATTATATTATCATGTTAATTCCTATTTGTCAACAGTACGATAAAATTATTTTTAAATTTTTTTTATATAGATAAAAGGATTCTTACTATTTTTTTTAATTGTGAAAGCTTTATTTTTTTATATAATATTTTTTATATCTTATTTGTTTTGTAAAATAGTTTTTATATCTATTTATTTTGTATAATAGTTTGTTATGTCTTATTTTTTTGTATAATATTTTTATATTCGTTATGTTTTGTTGTTTCTATATAATTTGTTGTGTCTTATTTTTTTATATAATATTTTTATATCTTAAATGAACAGTGAAATTGATTATGAATATCCAGTTAGATGAATGGAAAATTATATTTCAAAAAAATCCGTTAGCAATTTGTATTGTTGACAAAAAAAATTGGCACGTATTGGAATGCAACTTTGCATTTCAACATTTTGTAGGAAAAAATTCTGACATTCATTTATCAGAGATGATTTATAAACGTGACTTACAAAATTTGCAAAAACGTTTAAGCATTGTGAATGATGACCAATTTTTGCAAGATAATATTCGTATGTTGACAAGAGCAAGCACAGAGGGAGATCATTCAGGTGGTCTTTTGCGTGATGTACAAATTTCTTTACAAAAAGTTACCATTGTTGGCAAAAGTGCTTTAATTTGTGTTTTGCAAGATATTGGTTTATGGACAGAAAATAAAAATACATGGAAAAATAAATGGAAAGAAGAAAATTCAAAAAATACACAACTTATGCAATATATTGGAAATGTGGAACATAATTATCATATCATAGATTTTATATTGTACACTATACAAAAACTTTCTTGTATTTCTTCGAAAAAGGAATTATTACAACAAGTAGTGGATTTATTTTCCCAAAATGAGTTTTTTTCTGAAATTTCCATTTATTTACAACAAGAAGAACATTTAAAATTAATTTGTAGTAATGTTTCTAAAAAACAACAATCTTTTCATATGGCAAAAAAACATCGTTTTATTCCTGTGGCTTTAGGAAATTCTACAATTTTTTCTCCTGAAACAGGAGAATTGATTTTGCCAATCTCTGGAGAAAAGCAAAATTTAGGAATTATCCAATTTATTTTCCAAATAGAAGAACGCATTTTTTTAAATTCTTATATTCAAGATATAAAAAGTTACCAAAATATATTTCATTTATTTTGTCATTTTTTAGGAACAAAATTAGAATTTCTACAATTGCAAGAACAATATAATTATAATTTGACGCATCATATACCAAGTAATTATCCCAATAAAATACTTTTACAAGAACAACTTCAATATTATGATGAATTTTCGTACATGGTTGTATTTCATTTAGACCATGAAAATTCTATGGTAGAATATGATACGTATGCAAAAATTTTACAACAGCTTGTTTCCTTATCAGAAAAGGACAACTTTTTTCAAATCTATTATACAGATTATGCATATATTTGGACAAAAACAGAAAAAAAATTGCAAAATTGGTTAAAAAAATTAAAAAAACTTTGGCAACAACAAACAAAATCTATGCCTCTGACTATTTGTTGCTTGCCTATTCAAAAAACAATATTTCAAAATTTAACTATTTGTCTAACATATTCTTTAGAACATGGAGGCGATAAAATTATATTTTGGGACAAAGAAGCTCAAACAGTCTATGAATTTCAAGAAAATAAAGGATGTGTTCTAAGCTAACTTTTTAAGGCATACAATATGGGCGGTATTTGTGGGCAAATATATTTTGATACAAAAAAGCAAATAGATGAAAATCAAATAAAAAAAATGTCTCATCGATTGGCACATAATTGTTTAAACATAGAATCTATTTTTGTGCAACAGAATATTGGTTTTTGTCATTGTGATTTAAAAACATTTAATGAAGCAGAGAATCATAAAGAAGTCATGACAAATAAATCAAAAAACATTATATTATCATATCATGGTGAAATATATAATACTAGTGCATTAAAACAAGAATTAGAAGATTTAGGGTATTGTTTTTATAAGAATACAGATGATGAAGTTGTACTATATGCATACGAACAATTTGGAGTCAACTGTTTAGAAAAATTTCGAGGCACATTTGTATTGGCTTTATATGACTATCGTGATCAAAGTTTATTTTTAGCTGTAGATAGAGTAGGAGAGAAGCCTTTATTTTATTGTTTCACAGACCAAGGCATTGTTTTTGCCTCAGAACTTCCTTGCTTATTAGAGAATGTAATAATTCCTTTAGAAATCAATCCAGAAGCATTGCATTATTATTTGCATTACCATTATGTTCCAACTCCGTTGACAATATATAAAAATATACAAAAATTGCCTGCAGCTCATTATTTATTGTGTAAAAATAATCAAGTAGCATTAAAGCGTTATTGGCGGTTATCATATGTGCCTAAACATACAAATTCATTGGAAACTTTGCAAGAAGAAATGGAAGAAATTTTAAAAGAGTCTATTCAACTTCGTTTACAAAGCCACTATCCTTTAGGTGCATTTTTAAGTGGTGGCATTGATTCTAGTACGATTGTTGCTTTATGTAGTGAAATGACATCTGAGTCTATTTCTACTTTTTCCATTGGATTTGACAATATAGAATATAATGAATTGCCTTATGCTCGACAAGTTGCTGAATTTTTTCATACAAAACATACAGAATATATTGTACAGCCTGACATTGAAACGCTTTTACCAAAACTCATTCAACTATATGGAGAACCTTATGCAGATTCTTCCCTCATTCCAAGTTATTATTTGTGTCAAGTAGCAAAACAACACATTGCAATTGCTTTAACAGGGGATGGTGGTGATGAAAGTTTAGCTGGTTATCATCGATATGGACTTCATGTATATGCACATCGAATTCCACAGTTTTTATTACAATGTTGCAATATATTTCCTTTTGATAAGTTTCACACCTCTAATACAAAAGGTCTATTGCATAAAATGAAAAGATTAGTGCAAAATTTGAATAAACCTCCCATACAAAGATATTTATATTGGATTTCTCATTTGCCTTCTTCAGGAATTACAGAAATATATACACCAGAATTTTTCAAAGAAGTACAAACAAAACAAGTAGATTTATTTTTACAAGAAGCATATAACAATGCAATTGCAACACATCCTTTAGATAAAATCATTTCCACAGATATAGACACATATTTACTAAATGACTTGCTTCCGAAAACTTACATTGCTTCCATGGAACATAGTTTAAGAACACGAAGTCCTTTATTAGACCATACATGGCTTGAATTCACAGCTCAATTACCGCCATCGTATAAATATAAACTTTTGCAAGGAAAAAGACCTTTGCGAACGCTCCTTGCAAAAAAATTGCCTGAATCTTTTTTTCAACGCCCCAAACAAGGGTTTGCTATTCCTTTAGGAAATTGGTTACGAACTACATTACAACAATTTACATACGATACATTACTTTCTCAAGAAGCACAACAAAGAGGTTTTTTTCAACCACAAAAAATACAAAAAATATTAGAAGAACATAATAATAATATTGTACCTAGAGAGTATCAAATTTATAATTTACTTATGTTAGAATTATTTTTTCAACAAAACAAATGGTAATGATTAACACAATTTCTTTAGAAAATAGATAAAACTTCTTTAAAAAATAGAACAAGGTTTCCTTATGAAGTAGCATATAGGAAGAACCTTGTTTTATTTTTTCTATCTTTATAAAATAGACACAGTTTTATTATATAATAGACAAGGTTTCCTTATGAAGTAGCATATAGGATAGAACCTTGTTTTGTTTTTGATATATGGATTCTTTGTGGGAAAAAATTTGTGAGAATGGGTAAATGAGAAATAATTCCAATGGTCTTTCCTGTATTCTGCAAATTTTTTAATGCTTGGATTACATTAGATAGGTGTTCTTCGTCTAATGTGTCAAATCCTTCATCTAAAAATAAACACTCTAATTGTTGATGACCTTTATTTGTAGTCGCAATTTGCGTGATTCTTTGAGAAAGTGCAAGAGCTAAAGCTAAAGAAACAAGGAATGTTTCACCACCACTCAATGTTTTTATAGTTCGTGTTTGTTGATCATTCCAATTATCTTGAATGATGATTTCTTTTTGGTTTGTTTGTAATACATAGCGTGTTTCTGATAAAATTTGTAAGTATTGGTTAGCATCTTCACATAAAATTTTAAGAATTTCATTAGATATATATTTTGGAAATGCATTGCTTTGCAATGTTGTTTTTAAAATTCTATGAATTTCTGTTTTTGTTTGTAATGTTTGTAATTTTTCTTTTTGTTGTTCTTTTTGTTCAGATATTTGCTGAATATTTTCTATTTTTTGTTGTATCTGTAATTTTTGTTGAAATGTTTCTTTGTATTGTGTTTGTAATGTTTTATATTGTGTTTGCAAATTTTGCATATTATTTTGTAATGTAGTGTACGATACGTCTTGTGTTTGTGTTGTTTGGTGTTCTTTCAGTTGTTGTTGCATTGTTTCTAATTGAACGTTTGTTTGTAGAGTAGCTTGTTCCCATTGTTGTATTTGAGAAGGCGATATTATATATTGTTGGACTTCTTGAATAGTAGCAATTTTATATTGTTCTAATAATTCTTGGATGCTCTTTTGAACAGGTTCATATTGTTCTTGTATTTGATTCCTTCTAGTTTGCAAATCTTGTATTGTTTTTTGAATAAATACTTGTTGTTGTTGCTGTAGTTTTTGTTGTGTTTGTTGTTCTGAAAAATTTTGATGGATTTGTTGAATTTTCTGTTGGTATTGTTGGATTTGATAATGTATTTGTTGTGTGTCGTTCAGTTGTGTAGATGGAATATGAATTTTTTGTAAACATTGTTGCATTTCTTGTTGGCATGCATTTTGTTGAGCTTGCAACGTTTGCATTTGTTGCTGTAAATTTTGCCATGTTTGTTGATTTTGTTTTTGTTGAGATTGTTGTTGCGTGAGTTGTTGTTGCGTTTGTTGTAGTTGTTGTTGCAATTGTTGTAGTTGTTGTTGCAATTGTTTAGTTCGATGATCATAATATTGCCAATTTTCTTGTTGTGGTGGTTCTACTACTTCAGGAAATTGATGGACAATATTTTGACAAACAGGACAAGGTTGCCCAATTGCCAATCGTTGTTGGAGTGCATGCGTAATATTTTGTGTATATGTTTGCCATGCTTTTTGTTGTGCTTGTTCTATTTGTTGTTGCTGTTGTATAACATGTTGTTGCTGTTGATTTAACATTTGTTGTTGCTTGATAATTTGTTGTTGTATTTGTTCATTTTGTAGTTGTATTTGTTGTATTTGTTGTTGCACTCGTTGCATTTGTTGCTGATTTTGACTCTGTGTTTGTACTATAGGAACAAGGTTTAAAAGTTGATGGCATTGTTGCTCTAAATCTGAAATTTGATTATATCGTTGTTGTGTTTGTTGTATTTTTTCTGTTTGTTGTTGTATTGATTGCAAAAGTTCCTGTTCTTGTTGTTGTTGTGATTGTATTTGCTGTTGTACTCCTTGTATTTGTTTTGTGAGTTGATGGTATTGTTCTATTTGTGAAGAAAGAGGTTGCAATTGTTTTGCCATCTTCATTTTATTTTCTTGTTGTTGTAATTGTTGTGATTGTTGTTCTAAATCTTGAACTTGTTGTTGCAATGCTTGAATTTTTTCAATATCCTTTAGTTGTTGTTGCATTTGTTGCTGTTTCTTTTGATTTAATTCAGAATCTTCTTGAATTTTTTGTAGAGATGTTTCTAGAGTTTCTATATTTTCTTTTAAAGTTTGGATGATTTCTGGGCTTGTATCTACTTCCATTTGATCATATTGTTCTGAGACTTGTTGTAACTGCAATGACAATGTTTTATACGTTTCATTAGCTTGGGCTTGCATCAATGGAAGAATGTCTAATCCTAATAAATCAATTAAAATTTCCTGCCGCTCTTTATGTTCTTGTAAAAAATTTTGAAATTGTCCTTGTGGTAGAACAATGCATTTAGTAAATGCTTCATACGTTAAACCTACTATTTTTTCTAATTCTGCATTTGTATTTTCAATGCCTGTTGTAAGACAACTCCATTCACCTTCAATTTGTATTGCTAATAAAGCTTCAGACACTGTTTTTTTTGATTGTTTAAGGATACGCGTTACTTTATAGTCTTTTCCTTGCACGCTAAATTTTAAAGAAACAAACATTTTTTCCATGCCTTGTGAAATTAAAGAAGAAATATTTCTAGTTAAACGAGGAGTTCTTCCATATAAAGCATAGATCATAGCATCAATCAAAGAACTTTTTCCACTTCCAGTATCTCCACAAATCGCAAATAGTTGTAAGTTTGAAAAATCAATGGAAGTCCTTTCTTTAAAACAAGTAAATCCTTGTAAAGTAAGTTTAGAAAGTTTCATATTTTTAAAACCTCTTTTTTATTTAAAAAATCTAATTACAGAATAATACAACGTTGTATTTTGATTAGGATTGTGTTTTTTTATATATAACAGAAAAAGGGAAAAAGTAGGTCAAAAATCCATGAAAGTTTATATGCAATAAGAATTGTTTATTGAAAGGTTGTATGAATTTTATTATCTTTCAGGGTAAGTGTGGCCTTTCCTGGTTCTGTATGAAAATGTTCAAAAGCAATGTTTTCTATATGGTATGTGAGTGTATTAGCTAGACTTCGAGCTCCTGTTTGTTGTTCCAAGCTTTTATCTACAATGTAGTCTAAGACATTTTCTTCCACGTGAAGTTTTATGTCTTCTAAGATGAATTCATGTTGAAATTGTTTGAGGATATTGTTGACAAGGATTTCTTTAAGTGTATCTTTATCTAATGGTTGTAAAGGGATAATGCGATGAAATCGTCCTATGAGTTCTGGTATAAATCCATAAGTTTGAAATGTGTTGATGTTGTTAAGTTCTTCTTGTTGTATAGTATAGGCAATTTCATCGGGTCTATCTGTTTGGTTATATGGATTTTTATATCCTATTTTTGGTGTTTGGCTCCATAGTGCTGTTTTGATATAGGAAAAAGCACCACAAGCTATGAACATAAGATCGCCTGTAAAAAATGGAATTTTTTCAGAATACATAGGATTATCAGGAAATGTGTCCACTTCAATCATGGCTTCTTCTAAAAGTTTTAGGAGTTCACGTTGAACTCCATAGCCTGATACATCTTTTGTAGTGCCTGCACCTCCAAAACGTGCATTGCTACTCGCACTACTAATTTTATCGAATTCATCTAAGCAAATAATCCCTATAGATGCTAAATTTGGATTACTGTCTGTTTGTTGCAGTAATCGCGTGAATATGGAACGAACGTTGTCTCCGATATATCCTGTTTCTGTGTAGGTTGTCATGTCAACGATAATAGTTGGAAGGCGTAGTATTTGACGAAAGAGTTGTTCTACAAGAAATGTTTTTCCACATCCAGTAGGTCCTAGGAGTAAAATATTATTTTTTGAAGGCAATTTGTTTCTAGGTATATTATGAACATAGATATTTTTTAATCGTTTAATGTGGCGATATGCTGCTAGACAAAGTGATTTTCTTGCGATTTCTTGACCATAGTATCCTTGTTCTTGTAAAAGTTGATATGCTTGTTTAGGTGGTATAAGGGGCAGATTTTGAATGATGTGTCTTGTTATATCTTCCCATGTTATGTCGTCATTCTGCATGCTGAATCCTTCTTGTGTATATTTTGGTAGAATGCGTAAAGTATATAGAGTATGGTGATAGTGAATAGGATTTGTGCAAATAGTTCACCAATGTAAGTGAATAAGGGAGCATTTTTTGTAGCTAAGGGAACAGATGATACAAAAATACCTGGGAAGTCTTTCCATTTCAATTTTTCATTGTTAGATTGAAAGTCCCAGTTGTATTTTTGTGTGGTGAATGGTATTTGAAAGGGAAGATGATGCCATGCAATTACATTTTGGCGCAATGTTTCTTTTTGTAAATATTTTTGCAATGTAGAAGGATACTCTTGTAAAGAGATGTGTAAAATGTGCTCTGGGGTAACTTTTCCAGTAGGTGGAATGTGGCATGTGATGCCTGTATTTGTAGTACGAACAATTCCAATTCTATTTTCTACAGCACGAAATATAGAAATGGCAAAAAGTTGTTCTGGTTCTGATGTATTGTAGAACCAGCCTTCATTCGTAAGATTGACAATAAATTGAGCGTTTTTTCTACGCCATTGGCAAATTTCTGAAGAATGAGCAATATCATAGCAAATGGAACAGCCAAATACGTTATCTTGTAATTGAAATATAGGCTTTTCATTGCTTTCTGCTAAGTCTGGTACATATCCAACAAGGTTTCGGATCAATGTAGGCATAAATGGGAAAATATTGCGAAGTGGCACGTATTCTCCTGCAATGACAAGCCTGTTTTTGTGGTATTGTCCGCTTTGTTGTCCTTGTGTATTGACATAGTATGCTGTGTTGTATACTTTAGGTATGCGTTTTGTGTAATCGATTTCGTAGTGGTGAGAACCAATGAGCAATGTAGTATTTGTTTTTTTTGCTACATCATGAAATAAAGCATATGTATCTGCATCAATGTTCATATCTTCTGCAGCCATAGTTTCTGGCCAAATGATCATAGATGGTTTTTGTTCTAAGGCTTGCACAGTAAGTTCATTGTAGGATTCAAGGATATGTTGTTTATTAAGTTTCATATCATTTTTAATGTATTGTGGCACGTTTCCTTGTATAGAAGCAACAAGTGGTCCCTGATCATATTGGATAGTTTGCAATCGATATTGTCCATATCCTATAGTAGATAGAAACAGAAATATAGAGAAGCAAGTAGCAACAATTTTTTGTCTTCGTGTAGTGTAGGAAGGACTAATTGTAGGAATCCATGTCCATAATGTTGTGTTAACTAAAAGAATAAGAAAAGTAACTCCATATACACCGCTTATATCAGCAATTTGAATAAGTATTGGATGGAAGGCTTGAGAATGTCCCATAAATAAATAAGGAAAACCAGTAAATAAAAAGGAACGAAGATATTCTTGTGAAGTCCAAAGAATAGGAATGGCAATCCATAAGGGAATTGTTTTTTTTCGCACAACGTGTTGAAATAGAATGGGGAATGGAAGACACATAAAATATAGTGGAATTTGCACTGCCACTAATGCTAAAGGATGAACAGCTGATAGCCAATATGTCCCAATAGTATACAATGTTGCCTGAAATAATCCATGTGCAAGCAACATTTGTTTTGTAGTTGTATTGGCTAAAATCATAAACCAAGGAATAAGTACGATCCATGCAAACCATGAAAAAGAACAAGGCGGAAAACAAAGAGCTGTCAACATTCCACAAAGTAAACTAATAGGAACGATTATTTTATATGAAAGTGTCATTTTTTTCTCTATTTAAAAAAGCCCCTAACTCATATGTACAAGTTAGGGGTTATTTATAAGTTAGGGATTATTTACAAGTTAGGAGTTATTTGTTTTCGAATGATCATAAAGATACAATTCCGAAAACCATAGCAAACACTGCAAAACTTTCTATGATACCAACAGGAACCCAGCATTTCCCATAGATACTAGGTTCTTCTACGGTAGCTCGCATCCCTGCAGCACAACATTTTGCTTGCATCAATGCAGAGACCATAATAGCTATGCCACAAAGAAGACCAAGGGCTAGCAACATGCCAGGGGCAGCATTTGAGTTTTTCATACTCATCATAAGTACTAGACCATAAATAATTTGAGATGAGGGAGCAGCAGAAAGGGCAATGAACCCTCCATGTCCTTGTTTTGTACGAGTAAGTGAACCTACAAGTGCGTTACCTGAGATCAAACAGCCAACGCTTGATCCTATTGCACCCAATGCAAATGGAGACATAATGCCTAGCCATTTTATAAATTCTTCCATTGTTTTCTCCTGTGTTTATTTTTATATAATTCCTATAAATATTTATTTTATATAATTCCTACAAAATTTTGAAATTTATTTTTTATATAAAATGCAAAATTTTGAAGTTTATTTTTTTACACAAAATGGTTTATACGTATATCCTGTTCCTTCAAAACAGTAGCGATAAAATTCTAAAAAATTGAGACGTAGCCCATGGATCACACCGCTCATAATGCTTAAACCTAGATTGATTGTATGTCCGCTGAAGACAACAAAAATCATGAGTATATATCCAACAATTCCTGGTATAGATTGTTGAATTTGCTGTCCTATATTATTAAATACGCTTGCCATGACTGCACCTGAAAGACCCAATGCAAAGAGTCGTAGGTAGCTTAAGATGTCAGCAAAAGTTTGACTGATCCCAGCTAAACCAAGCAATCCCGCTATGAGGCGTTTGAATATATTTTTACTATTGCTCGTGAAAAGGACAATGAGACCAAGGCCTGTGAAAAATAGGTAAGGTGCAATGGGATTGCCAAGATGTAGGTATAACATTCCACCCCACATGCCAAGTATCCAACCAATTTCTGCAAGAATGACACTAGAACCCCAAAATCGTAAAATTTGTATGAGTCTTGCAACGGTTAAATGTATAACACCTAAATAGATAGAGAAAATCATCATAAAGGTGCTGTCGTTCGTGGGAATGAAGCTTAAGTATGTGATATATCGTAAAAATGAAAAAGGGCTATCAGGTGAAATATTAGCTAGATCCAAAGCGAACCATGAACCAGTAAAGGCTCCATATAAAATACATGATACGCTAACAGTTACTCCTAAACGAAATATGCGTGCTCCTATGTCAGATTGCATCATTTTCTTTCTAAAGTACAGCAAAATGGAAAGAATAATGGCACCATATCCTGCATCGCCAATAATCATGGCAAAAAAGACTGCAAAGGAAAAATAGACGGAAGCACTCGGATCCCATTCAGAATATCCTGGTATTGCGTATATTTTGATAACATCTAATATAGATTGAATCCATTTTGGATTTTGTATGAGCGTAGGAGGTGTTTCGTTTTCATCTGGGTCTACAAATTGTAAAAAAATCTTTTTGTTCTGGAATGCATTTTCTAGGTGTGGTATATCTTTTTGGGGAAACCAGCCTTGCAATCCAAATATTTCATGATGTTCTAACAAGCCAGAACGAGCTTCTTCTACTACGATTTGTTCACCCAATTTTTTTGCATGTTGTTTTAAGGACTCTAAATAGATTGTATTTTTTTGCAAGAACGATTCATGTTCTTGTTTTTGTCGGTAAAGTTCGTCATATTCTTTTTGTAATTCTACAGTGCCTTTTTTAAAATATACTTCTTTTGTATAATTATCATTAATTTCTAGAGGCGTTTCTGATGCTGTTACAAAACGATAAAAATTTCCTTCTTTACCTTGCCAAAATACATTTTCTTTAGGAAATTTTTTATATGATGAACATTCCCAAAATTGAAAATATATATTATGATTTTTAAATTTTTCTAAGTATTCTGTAGAAAAATGACTCCACTTTTCTAATTTCTGTATTTTTTCAGACAACTCTGCTAAAGTTGCACTTTTTGTCTGTAAAATAGTATGTTCTTCAAAAATATGATGAACAATTTCAGATATGTCCTTTTCTACAGATTCTATAGGAGTCTCTGGTGGATAATTTTGTAAAATGTCGATAGCTTTTTGTACTTCTCTTTGTTTTTTTATCAGTTCGTTTATATTTTCTTTTCTAATTTGAAAAGGTTCAAGATGAACTATACCTACATTTTGTAATGTTTCCAACACAGATTCTCTATCCTCGATCAATCCGAGGATAATGACTTTTTTCATGGGAATTATCAAATTTCTTATTCCTTTTTATAAAATATGTTTTTGAATTTTTTCCCGTTTATTTTGCTAATGCAATTTTGCAAATTTTATTTTTTTGAGTCTATTATCATAGATTCAAAAAATAAAATGCGTTTTTCAAGAATGTACAGCTTTTCTATGATGAAACAACAGATGTTTCATATGTCTCTTGATCTGCATTTTTTTGCTTAGCGATTTTAGAACGAAAAACTGCCGATGCCTGCATATCTCCAATGCCTATGCTAATTCTTCGAATATTTTCTTTACATTCTGGGATGAGTCGTTCTTTAAACAGATTGCAACGTTGTGTAGTACGTCGAAGTTCTTGAGCAATGATTTCATCTTGATTATATAGAACTTTTTTATGTTCTCTGAATTCTAATATTTTGCATATTGCTTCAATGCCTTTTTCAACCCAAGGTGGAGTTGTCCAATAGCTATATGGTTCGATTTGAAACACTACACTTTGATATACAGGGATAAAAATACCGGCAATGTTATCTTGTCGCACGATAACTTCTTGAACAGATACAAGATTCATGACCTTTTTTGGTACTGCTTCGCCAAAAAGTTTGTGCCATGGCATGATTGTTTCTATATATTCATTTAGTTTCTGTTCGACAATTTCTACCTCTTGTTGAATTTTTCTTCGTTCAAGTTCTAATTGCATTTTTTTCAATTCAAGTGTTGGTAGAAATCGTTGGTATCGTGCTAAAGATTCACGTTGAAATTTAAGTTCGTTTCTAGTAAATTTAATTTTTTTTGACATGATTCCACCTTTGCTAATTAGGGAATCGGCATTATTATTACAAATAGTAATCGGTGGTGCTACCGTTATTTGAATAATAAGCGGTGGTACTACCGTTACTATTTTCAATAATAATGCGGTGCTTCTACTGTTACCATTTTATTTTCAATAGTAATGCAGTGGGTCTACTGTTATTTTTTCGGCCAATATTTGCTAGTTAAACTTTCAGTGATACCAGTTTCTACAGGAACAAAAAACTCTGCTAAAATTTGCCAACAAAGATCCAATGCTTCTTCTAATGAAATATTCACTCGTAAATCCATGAGTTCATTTTCAAATTTTTTACCATATCCTAGGAGTTGATTGTCCCAATTAGACATCATAAAGCCCATGGCGTGTTTTTCTCGTGCTTCTTTGCATTTGGAGTATAATTGAATACAAGCTGTCATAATAGCTCGATGGTCATCACGTGTTTTCCCATTGACAACTTGTTTTAAACGACTCAAAGAACCAAATGGTTCAATCCAACCATTTCGTAAATAAAATTGTCCTTCTGTGATGTAACCAGTATTATCAGGTACAGGGTGCGTAACATCATCTCCTGGCATTGTTGTAACAGCTAAGACAGTTACAGAACCTTTTCCTTCAAAATTGACGGCTTTTTCATATCGTTTTGCTAATTTAGAATACAAATCTCCAGGATAACCTCGATTACTAGGAACTTGTTCCATGATAATAGAAATTTCTTTGAGTGCATCAGCATAAGAAGTCATATCTGTCAAAAGAACAAGCACTTTTTTGTTTTGTTGTACTGCAAAATTTTCTGCTACTGCTAAAACTAAATCTGGTACGAGTAAGCATTCTACTATGGGGTCTGATGCAGTGTGAACAAACATAATAGAACGTGAAAGAACTCCACCTTTATCAAATGTATTTTTGAAAAAGAGGTAGTCGTCATATTTTAGCCCCATTCCACCAAAAACAATGATATCAGCCTCGGCTTGCAATGCAATTCTTGCAAGCAATGGATTATAAGGTTCTCCAGGGACGGAAAAAATAGGTAATTTTTGTGATTCTACTAATGTATTGAATAAATCAATCATAGGAATGCCTGTTCGAATCATATTTTGTGGTACCATTCGCTTGGCTGGATTGACAGATGGACCGTCAATGGAAATCATGTTGTCTGTTAAAACAGAACGACCATCTCGTGGTTTTCCATTTCCACTAAAAATGCGTCCTAGTAAGTTATCGCTAAAAGACACTTCCATAGGATGCCCTAAAAAACGAACTCGATCTCCTGTAGAAATTCCTTTAGTACCTGCAAATACTTGCAAATACACATCATCATTTTGTAATCGAATGACTTGGGCTAAAGATGTGACATGTTCACTTTCTACAACAGCGATGTCATCAAAACCAACATTGCTTGCTTTTAATCGGATAACATTGCCACTAATTTGATCAATTATTGTGTATACTTTTCTCATTGAATGAATTCCTTTATTTTTGTTTCGATTTCTTGAAACGCCTCAGACTGCCAAGGACTTTCGTTCCAATTTAAAAATAAACTTTGCAAAGAGAAAAAGTATTTTCGAGCTTCATCTTTGCTCGTAAAAGAAAAAGTATGTTGTAAAATAATAAGAATTTTTTCAAGTGTATGTCTCTGACGCTCAGGTGATGAAGCACAATCGACTTTTTGGTAAGAATTTTGTTGTAAATACACTCTATCAAAAAATTCAGATTTTAAATAGATGATAAAATCTTGGATACTCGTTCCTTCTTTCCCTATAACTGTCATCATTTGAGCAACTTCATTGCCTCTTTTTAAAATCCTTTTAGCAATGTGAATTTTATCAGGTAAAATAAGTCCTGTGTATTTGCTCCAAGATTCAAGAGGATCAATAGCAGGATAACGTCGAGCATCTGAACGTGCTCTAGAAAGACCGTGGAAAGCACCAACAACTTTTAATGTACCTTGCGTTACTGGCTCTTCAAAATTGCCACCAGCTGGACTGACTGTGCCACCAATGGTGACAGAACCTGTAGAACCATCATACAATTTAACAAATGCTGCTCGTTCATAAAAACTAGCAATCACAGATTCAAGATAAGCTGGGAATGCTTCTTCACCAGGAATTTCCTCTAAACGTCCACTCATCTCACGCAATGCTTGTGCCCAACGTGAAGTAGAATCTGCCAATAAAAGAACGTTCAAGCCCATCAATCGATAATATTCCGCTAATGTTACCCCAGTGTATACAGAAGCTTCACGAGCTGCAACTGGCATAGAACTTGTATTACAAATAATAATCGTTCTTTCCATTAAAGATTTTCCAGTTCTCGGATCTTGTAAATGAGGGAATTCTCGTAATGTTTCGACAACTTCTCCTGCACGCTCACCACAAGCTGCAAATACTACAATATCAACATCTGCGTATCGGCTTGTATTTTGTTGTAAAACAGTTTTCCCAGCTCCAAATGGTCCTGGTATACAATATGTTCCACCTAGGCAAACAGGAAACATAGTATCAATGGTTCTTTGTTGTGTAATCAGCGGTTTTTCAGGCAATAAACGTTCTACATAGCCTGTCATAGGTAATTTTACAGGCCATAAAAAGGACATACTCAATTCTTTCACTTCATTTTCATCATTTTTCAAGCGTGCAATAGTTTGTGTTATATTATATTCGCCTTCTTGAGCTATAAAATCAATCTTCCAAGCACCAGAAATATATGGTGGGACTAGAATTTTATGCTGGAAAATTCCTTCAGGTACCCAACCTAAAAAGTGACAACGTTCTACCATGTCACCTTTTTTGACAATCGGAGTAAATTTCCAAGTGCGTTTTTCATCTAATGGACTTATATAAACGCCTGGTTGCAAAAAGAAACCACACTCTTCTGCTAATTTGGGAAGTGGATTTTGCAAGCCATCATAAATTTGCGTCAAAAGTCCTGGACCTACTTGAACAGATAATAAATCGGAAGTAAATTCTACATTATCGCCTACAGATAAACCTCGTGTAGATTCAAATACTTGCAAATCCACAAGAGAACCACGGATACGAATAATTTCAGATTTTAATTTCGCACCATTTCGAGAATTACAACAATACGCAACTGCATTTTGTTTTACAACATTTTTTACTTCAGCAGTTACCATGTTTTCGTAAATACCGACAATTTTTCCTATATTCTCAGTCATTGGTAACCTTTGCAAAAAGATTTCCCTTTGTTTGGGAAATATTCCACCATCTATCTACTATGATAAGATGTAATGCATATACA
This sequence comes from Planctomycetota bacterium, assembly GCA_017993505.1. Lineage (GTDB taxonomy): Bacteria > Planctomycetota > Uabimicrobiia > Uabimicrobiales > JABWCH01 > JAGOMP01. Next base: position 8,609 of record JAGOMP010000029.1, on the reverse strand, counting down.
ACAATTTCGTCACGATGAAATGAATACGGCTCAGCTATTCTAGCAATTCTTCTCCAACGCATTTGATCCAGTGTTTTCTCGGCTTCTAAAGGATCTTCTATACTCTTATAGCGTTCTATTAATTTGTAATCATACTCTGAAACTCTAGACATAGTTTCCTGTTTATTGAGCATTTCTATACGATATTCGTATAAAGCAGTATTCAAACGAAATTCCCAATGTAAATATTTTTTTAAATTGCTTTGATGTTTTTTTGCCATTCTCCAAATGTGAGAGTAATATTTCCTCCAAAATGCTTCTGCATCTTTAATATTATCAATGTTTTCTTCTAAGTAATCAGATACTTTTGCGGGGAAATATTCTTTAGCTAAACTCGGTTTTTGAAGAATCAAAGCTAATTCTTTATTGGAGTAACGCCCTTCATTTAAAGGAACTTCACCGTGATAAATTTTTTCAAGATTAATTAGATCTTTTCTTAAAAGAACTGCGCCTGCCAATTCTTGTAAATTTTTATCTTCATGTAAAAGAAGATCCCATAATTTTTTAAAAGAAATCACAAGTTCTGGCTCAAATTTTAAAATTGGTAACGCAGAGATTAAATAATAGGGTCCAAAAATGTTCATACAATTTCCTGCCATAAACAATAATTAATTTTTTTGGACTAAATTTTGAATTTCTTTATTCAAATAAGGAAGTAAAGCTTCTATAATAGAATCAGGCGATACTTCAATAAATCCTTTATCATTAGTCTGTAAAGCAAAACCAACAAAGTTTTTTGCTACTTTGATTTGCGATGTAAACTCTTGGCAAATCCATTGACGTAAGTTCGCCTGCATTTTTTCTGATAACTCTATAACCATGGAATCCATTTTCAACTGTTGTACTAATGATTGGATTAAACTTTTTACAAATTCAGCGTCATTCAATTTTTCTCTTACTTGTTTAGACAAAACATTTTGAATCATGTTAGAAATGTTTTGTTGAATGTTCAGCGATAAATCACGTATAGCCAATTGTAAATTTTGTTTGCTTTTATCTTCCCAAGCTGTAATTTTATTTTCGGCTTGCTTTAAAATTTTTTGTGCTTGTTGTTCTGCATCAGCAATAATTTTTTGTGCCTCTTGCTCTGCTTTTTCACGAATAATTTTCGCTTCTTCTTGACCTTTCTCAATGCCATCTTGGTGCAATTTTTCTGCAAGTTGCTGAATATTCATGTAATTCTTCCTTTTAACAATAACGATAAAAAATTCTTGCTAATTTAGTATTAAAAACTAGCAAGAAGACTATCAAACTACTCTCCGACATATTTAATTCCAACTAGTGTGATGTCATCAAACTGAGGAACTTTTAACATACCTTTTTTCAACTCTTCTAAAATAGCAACACAAAGATCTTTACTAGGTAAATGTCCATATTGTTCGACAAGTGCAACTAATCCTTCTAATTCCAACATTTTATTAGGTGGTTCCATAATACATTCTGTAACACCATCTGTATATAATAGGATTGTATCTCCTAATTCTAATACAAGTTCTTGTTCTTTAAATAATCGATTTGCGTTTTTTAACATACCTAACACAAGTCCACCTGTTCGAATCGTTTCACACTTTTTTGTTTTGTTACGATAAATAAGAATATGTTCATGACCTGCACCAGTCCAACGAAATTTTTTCGTTGCTATATCCCATTGCATCATTAAAAAAGACATAAACATATCTTTTCTAGTATCTTCTACTAAAAAATTATTGACTTGAGATAAAATATCTCTTGTAGATGCACCAGATAAAATTAAAGGATGCACAAAACAGCGTGCCATTACCATAACAAGCCCTGCTGGCACGCCTTTCCCAGAAACATCACCAATGCAAACAGTTAATTTTTTTTGATCTTCTGATACAATAAAATCAAAATAATCCCCTCCTATTTCTTTGGCTGGCTTCATAAATCCATACACATCTAAACCAGGGAAATTTGGATTTTTTTTAGGTAACAATTCTTGTTGAATATGATGAGCAGTTGCCATTTCTTGTTCTATACGATGTTTTTCACCTAATTGTTGAATTAAAATTGCATTTTCAATCACAGCCGAAGCTTGTAATGCAATTGCATTGACTAAACTTAAATGTTCTTCTGTAAAATATCGATCGCTACGCACTGTATCAATATGGATAACACCTAAAATTTCTTCTTCTTTTCCAATTAAAGGTACACAAATGGCAGCATGAATTTTTTGACTTGCAACAGATAATCCCTGTGAAAAACGCCCGTCTTCCATAGCATCTTGTGTTAAAATACCTTCTTTTGTATCTAACACTTCTTTAATAATTGTTCTAGATACCATTAATTTTTCAGTTTGTTCAATGTCTTTTAATTTTTTAGTAGCCATAGGCCACATTTTTTTACTAATGGGATCTTTTAATAAAATTGTCCCACGATCTGCTGGTAAATAATCAAAAATAATATCTAATAAAAGGGGTAATAGATCTTTTATTTCCATTTTTGAGGTAATTGCATGACTGACCTTAACTAAAAACCCCATATTTTGCATACCATGTTTTGTTTGGCCAATATTTTTAAGTGCTGCTTCTGGATCTTTAAAATACTTCTGGCGACTGGAAATATTTGGCACATCTTCCTGTACATTTACTGCGTTCTCACTACCTTCACCATATAATAAAGTCATATTTGCAATTTTGATGGAATCTCCATGAAGTAGTTGACGTGGTGCATGAATCACTTGTCCGTTTACTTGTACAGGTTCTCCTAAGGGAATGAGATAATATATATTATCGCGTTGTTCCAAAGCAAAAAGTTCTTTTTTACCTTTCTCAGAATCTAAATGGATATTGCAACGTTCTGAAGAACCTATTATATTTTTTTTCTCTAATGTATAAGTAGTCCCAATATTTGGACCTTCCATCATGATAAGCTGAGCCAAATCCATCCCCCTTTATTTAATATAGAACGCAAAACAAAAGATATACATAAAAAAAAATTATAAAGAGCACTTTCTAGGCAAGAAAATGCTCTTGTATATAACTAATTTTGTTCTAATAAACGTTTGCGCGTGTAAGGAATTAATCCGCCTGCATCAACAATTGCTTGACGTGCTTTGGGAAGAGGTGTCACTGCAAATGTTTTACCAGAAGTTTTATTGACAACTTTATCCTCAAAAACTTCTAATTCATCCCCTACTTCTGCTTCAATATCAGGACAAATCACTGTTCGCAATCCTAAATTAATTGCGTTTTGTAAAAAAATGCGAGCAAAATGTTTGGCTATTACAACAAAATCAGGTCCTTTTAAACAAGAAGCAGCTTGTTCGCGTGAAGAACCACAACCAAAGTTTTTACCACCGATAATGATACTTTTTGGTTCAAATTCGTTAGCTTTTACTTTTGCATTAAATTCTGGATAGTCTACAAAAGCAAATTGTGGCGTTTCTGTAGGTAAAACAGTTGCCATAAAACGACCAGGATAAATAATGTCAGTGGAAATATCATCGCCAACTTTTAAAACGACTTGAGACATATTATGCACCCTTTCTTGGATCAGTAATCACACCAGTAATGGCACTCGCTGCAGCAGTTGCAGGGGAACATAAATAAACTTCACTCTTTGGATTACCCATGCGACCTTTGAAATTACGATTTGTTGTAGCTAATGCAACATCACCATCAGCTAAAGCACCTTGGTGAACCCCTAAACAAGGTCCACAACCTGAATTCATCATGATCGCGCCAGCTTTCATCAAAGTGGCTATATATCCTAATTCTAAAGCTTGTCTATAAATTTTACAAGAAGCTGGGAAAATAAGCATACGAACAGAACGAGCTATTGATTTACCTTCTAAAATACGTGCAGCAGTTGCAATATCATCTAAACGACCATTCGTACAAGAACCAATAACAATTTGATCCACTGCTATACCTTCAACTTCACCTATAGGTTTTACATTATCTACAGTATGCGGACAAGCAATTTGTGGTACTAAAGTTGTCGCATCAATTTCAATGACTTGTTCATACTCAGCATCATCATCAGGAGCAAAAATATGAATTTCTTCTTGCACTCCAGCCTCTTCACGTAAATAACGTAAAGTTTCTGCATCAGGTGGTACAATCCCTGAAGTAGCTCCAGCTTCTACAGTCATATTACAAATAACAAGACGCCCAGAAGTCGACATTGCTTCAATAGTAGAGCCATGGAATTCTATGACTTTAAAATTAGCACCTTCAGCAGAAATTTTGCCAATTAAGTACAAAATTAAATCTTTTGGTCCCACGTGCTCAGGAAAATCACCATTTACTACAACTTTAATAGTACCTGGCACTTCTACATTCAATGCTTTTCCTAACGTCCAAACTGAAGCCATTTCTGTAGCACCAATACCAAAAGAAAATGCACCTAATGCACCATGCGAAGTCGTGTGGCTATCTGTACCTACAACTACAAAACCTGGACGTACATAGCCATTTTCTGGTAAAATTTGATGACAAATTCCACCTTCATCGCCTCGAATGTCATGGAATTTTAAAATTTTTTGCTCTTTTACAAAATTACGAATCTTTTTTTGATTTGTAGCAGTTTTAGAAGTCTCGGCTGGAACACGATGATCAAAAATCAACGCAATCTTAGTAGGATCCCAAACAGTTGCTTCTAAGCCAGTACCTTTATAAATTTCAAGAAATTGATTGATGGCTAGAGCACCATTTTCATGAGACATTGCCAAATCCACCTTTGGTTCCACTACATCTCCGACTGCAACAAAATCTTGCCCAGTAGCACGAGCCAAAATTTTCTGAACCATTGTCATTCCCATGAATGCAAACTCCTAAAAAAACAAATGTCCTTAACAGGAACAATATTGAAATGTTTCTTGTTTTTGGTCTATTCCAAAAACTATTTTCTACAATTTTATTTTAGCATAGATTATTAGAATGTCAAAAGAAAATATTCATATATATCTTTTTTAACTGCTAATAAATAACACTTTATTTCAAAGAGGAGTCAAAAATTACTATGAAGAAATTATTGTTATAATATCGCCTTGCATAGAAATTATATCTCCTGTGTGAAGCTGAGTAATATCTACTTGATCCACCATAGGAATATTAGAAATAATAGCTCCTACAGCTACAATGGCTTCACTTTGTTGATTAATCATAGCTAAAGGTGCTTTGTTATTTTTTTTCAGTCTGTATAACGTATAGGAACCAACTGTACTACCTTTTCCAGTAGGGAAAACAAGTATTTTATTTGCAATAGATTGACCATATAAACAATGGTTTTTCTCCACTACTATGCCAGTATCTGGATCTACACCACCTAAAAAACCAATTGGTTCAGGGGAAACAAGTGCCTCACCTTGTACATTACCACTTTTAATAATTCTTGCTTTCATTATATTTTCCCCTGAATAGCTGTTTGTATACATTCTTGTAAACTGCCATAACGAACTTGTACATTACAATGATTCGGAACATAAAATGCCGCTTTAGCAGAATTTGTCATAAGAGAACGAATACCCATTTCTTGAATAGGAGCAACAACCATGCATGTATCACATACAATTTTACCACCAGCGTCTTCAATGACTTGAAGCACACCATCACGTTTTGCATAATGATACATAGGATAAGAAGTCGTTATCCATACATCAGATTTTACTTTTTTCCCTTTTAAACATTGTGCAATTTTTCGTATTTCTTGGTAAGAAGCATGAGGACAACCAAAAGATACTAAGTCAATATCTTGGACATTAGAATTCATCTTCTCATAACCTTCTTGTACATCATGTATTGCAATTGTCTCATGCTGATGATGCAACATATTTTGATGATGCGTTTCTGGAGTAATATTTTCAATGTGAAAAAGTGAAACAGCACCTGTTGCTGCCATCGCTGCTCCTAAGGCCTTCACCTCATGTGGAAAAGCATGCTGAATGCCATGAAAATAAGGAATGCCAGCCGCGACTTTCTTACCAATCATATATCCTAAAGCACCAAAATCTGCCTCATTCTTTAACGTACATTGCACATCTACATAATACTTTGCTTTTCTATTTTCATCTAAATGCAAACCATAATAAGGAGTTTTCCCTAAGATAGCTGCAGCAAGTGCTGATGGACCACCTTCCCGATTTGTTCTTGCACCTAACATAGAATTTGCATAAGCAACAGCTGAACTTTCTGACCAAGCAATATGTTCTCTATATCTAGGAACATTTCCTAATAAATAAGGAGTGCAAGAACAAACAGGAGAAATTCCTAAATTTTGGAAACATTGAATCACATCAAGTTGCTTTTTAGCAAATGATTCACGAAAACCTAAAGATGCCCATTTTTCTAAATCCATTCCTGCAGGATTTAAATTTACAGCTACATCAGAATGAATATAAGCACCTTGCTCTGCCCATTCCCTTAAAAACTCTAACCCTGCATCTCCTAAATTTTTATATGACACACCAGCCACTTGAACACTACGAACAGGAACTAAGTGAGAGGCATTATAAATATTTCCCAGAGCAACTAAAATTTCCATAGCCTTTTGCAAAGCAACACCACATTTACCATCTAAAATTTCCTTTTCATCTGCAGAAAGTTTCATTCTATATTACCTAAAAAATATCTAAATCAAAATTAATCTTACTATCTATAACTATTTATTAATAAAACAAAATATGAATATTTGCAAGAAAAATTTTTTTTATCCATAAAAAACATGCCCTATAAAAATCTATCCTTACATATTTCACTTTTCAGTATAAAAACCAGATCCCAAATCACCAGGTTTTCGTGCACATAATTTTAGATTACAATAGGCTGGAGGACAGGTTACCAATTCCTTATCACCACAATAACCACGATCTACAGAAACATAAATCGTCAATCTAGGTTCTGCCTTTGTCTCTGCTTGTATAGCACGTAACTTATATTCCGGTAATGTGTTTGGATATATAAGCATCTTATGTGGTATTAGATAACTTACATAACTTATGAAAATGATTAAACATAAAATGGGTAAAACATGTTCAGCCGTTCTAAAAACATGATTTGCATTAAGCACATACTTACAACTGTCAGAAACATACTTTGGTACTAAATATGATAAAGAAATGGCAAATAATAAACATAAAAAAACATTGCCAAAACGAAGAAAAGGTGCTGATACAAACCAAAAAACAATATTTATGCACATTATCAACCACAACCAAAATAAATATTTATCTTTATGTCTAATTATTAAATATACATTCACGATAAAACCTATAACAGTTATTATACAATATATATAGTGCTTTCGAACATGATACGAAATCCAATAAGGAAACCATTCTATAAAAGACATGTTTTGAGCTATTTCTTCTAGTGGTATACTACGATTCATAACCACATAAATGGGATAATAAAGAATCTCAGTATATATTCTTTGAATTATATGATGAGGTACTGTCCAATCAAATTCTATTCTAAAATAAGGCAAAGGATACAACAAATACCCTGTTTGTATCAAATTTCTTATAATATATATTATGAACAAAAAAATAGGCAAGGCACATAAGGAAAAAATATCTATTAAAACAGATTTATAAAAAATTCTTGATTCATATACTTCTACATCACTTCTAAGACTACTCCACTTATCTTTATATAAAAAATACAATGCAATAAAAAATACAAAAATTACATTGATGGCTCCCATTTGTTTAATACAAAAACTAATACTTGCTAAAAAAAAAAGCAAATTCATAGACATTGTTTCATCTGTTGTTTGATTTTTTCGTTGATCAAAAATCAACATCAATTCATATATTACAATCGCAATATACATCATACAAGAATTATCATAATTCAAATTTAGTGTTAAATATATTACTATATGATGTGTTGCAAGACACCATACCATCATAATCAAAGAAAAAATTTGATATCTTTTATGGTGTAAAAATTCATAAAAAAATAAATTAAAAAACGTACAATAAAACAGTGCAGGAAGAAGAGATGCTACCTGTCGATAAAATATACTCACATTCATACCAGCAGCAAGATGTAGATAGAGCGAATTCATTCCTAAACGTCCATGTAAATTCGCCAAACCAGGCACCACAGGATAATGATTCATCCATTTTACAATAGTAGCATGATATATTTTTAGATCATTAAGTGGATTTATATCACTATAAAGAACATGTAATATAACAATAAAATAAAAAACAAAACTAAACGATATAAAAGATGGGAGAACAGGAATAAGCAACTGCCTTTTCTCTTTCCAAAAGTAATACAATCCAATAAAACTTATTACAACTAATGGTAATAACGTTCTTGTCCGTAAAGCAAAAAACAGAGATATGGTAGAAAAATACATCCCAGCCACACCAAAGCCTATAAATATAATCAAAAAAGGATTAAAGCGATATTGCCATTTTGTAACTCTTAAAAATAAATATCCTAAACCTAAAAAAAATACAGAAAAACAAAATACAGAACACAATAAAAAAATCATAACACTTTCCTTATATTTGATATAATATAATAAAAAAACTATTATAAAATTAAAATTATATCAAATCAAGCTATCATCTCAAAGTAAAAAAATCATTCCCC
>JAGOMP010000085.1 GCA_017993505.1 Planctomycetota bacterium | reverse complement strand
ACATAATTTCATTATAATAAATAAAATATTAAAGAAAATATAATATATTAACAATAATTCTTAAAAATATTTAAAAGAAGAATAAAAAATTTTATGACTAAATAAATATTATATATAAAGAATAATCCTTAAAAAGAAAGAAAATAATGAACAATCACAATGATGCTATTCTCATCTGTTCGCGTTTGCTAAGAGAAGGTCATATTTTAAAACAGGAATTTCCTCAATTAGAATTTGATGACGAACTTATGAACGATGTACAAAAACGTCTACAATCCACTGGAACAGAACTCATTACAACTACAAATTCCCCATACTACGCAGTTCGATTTTTGCCAGAAGTACAAGAAGAATTAGAAAATTCTAATAACCTAGGCATGAGAAATAATGAAATTGCTATGCTTGTCATTCTTTGGTCTAAACTTATTTTACCAAAACGAATTACAAGCGAAAGTCAAATGAACACACAATTAGAAAATTTACAAAAAAAAATCCAATCATCTTCTGAACAAAAATCTTTTGAAGAAATAGAACAGAAAAATATTCCCAATGCAGAAGACGAAGAAAAAATTTTTGTAAAAATCAGCGAACTTTGGGTAGAATTTGGTGAACATTTTGGTACAAAAACATCTTTTCGTGCTACTCTCACACGACTTAGCAACTTACAATTCATTCGCATCCACAATGAAATAGTGACAGAAGGGATCTTTTTAGACCTACTCATCAATTCTCAAACAATGGCACAAGAAATTAAACATTCTGCACTTGCCTATAAACTTGCTGGACTCACAGAAGAGGAAGAAGAAGAAGAAATGGAAGAAATGTGGGATGATGAAGATGAGGTATTCTAAAATTAATTTAATTTTAGAAAGTAAAAAATATAAAACTATCTGTTTGTTATAATTATTGACATGCAGAAAAATCAATAATAAATAATATACAGAAAAATAAGCTGACATATAGAAAAATTGATGATATATAGGGAAGAAAAGATTGCTCTGGGGTGGAAAATTGCTCTGGTGGAAAACGCATAGATTACGTTAGAATACGTTAGAATGCATTATGCGTGGGCTTATTTTGCTCTAGTGAGTTATTTTGCTCTGGTGGGGGGAATATGCGTGCGGCTTATTTTGCTCTAGGGAGTTATTTTGCTCTGGTGGGGGGAATATGCGTGCGGCTTATTTTGCTCTGGGGTGGAAATTTGAATTTGCTTTGGGGCGTTGGATTTGTTCTGGGGATTTGCTTTGTTCTGGGGATTTGCTTTGTTCTGGGGATTTGCTTTGGGGCGTTGGATTTGCTTTGGGGCGTTGGATTTGCTCTGGGGAGGGAAAGTTGCTCTGGGGAGGCAAATTAGAATTATGCGCTGGGGAGTTATTATGCTCTGGGGAGGCAAATTAGAATTATGCACTGGGAGTTATTATGCTCTGGGGAGGCAAATTAGAATTATGCACTGGGGAGTTATTATGCTCTGGGGAGGCAAATTAGAATTATGCACTGGGGAGTTATTATGCACTGGGGAATTGGATTTGCTCTGTGTATTTGCTCTGGGGAGGGAAAGTTGCTCTGGGGAGGCAAATTAGAATTATAAAAAAAGTAGCTATTTAAAATAAAATAAAAATAGCTACTTTTTAAAAAAATATCCCAATCTATAATTTATTAAATGAAATCATAGAAATTGATTCATTATATAATTAAAAAAATATTCCAATTTTAATATAATTATAAAAAATATTTCCATTTAAAATTTATCAAATGAAATCATAGAATCTGGTACATTATATTTATTGTGCAACATATCAATTACTGCGTCAATCATAGGTTGCGGTCCACATAGATAATATTCAATATTAGCAGGATTAGGATGATTTTGTAAATATTGTGTATCACAAACAGTATGAATAAAACCTTCTGGTCCATCCCAAGTGTCTTCTGGTTGTTTGTCAGATAGAGCAATTGTAAATTGAAAATTTTTATTTGATTCAACAAGTTGATCAAACTCATCTTGATAAAAAATTTCTCTCTGAGAACGTGCACCATACCAAAATGTTATTTTCCGTTTTGTTTTTTGTTCTTTAAGCAAATAAAATAAATGAGAACGAAGAGGTGCCATTCCAGCACCACCGCCAATGTACATCATTTCATTTTCAGTGTCTTTGATGAGAAAATCCCCATAAGGACCACTGATCTGAACAAGATCGTTAGGTTTAAGTTGAAAAATATATGTTGATCCAATTCCTGGAGCATATTTTTTACCTTGTGGTGGTGTAGCAATGCGAACATTTAACATCAAATTTTTGTTTTCATAAGGAGCACTTGCCATAGAATAAGCACGATACGTCATTTTTTCCTTATTGTTTATTTGTAAATTTTGAAAAGGTATATATGCATCTTTATACTGATCATCAATCTCAAAATCCTGAAACGAGGCTTGGTACGCTGGTATATGAAATTGAATGTATTGTCCAGCTTTAAATTGAATTTTATTGGGTTCAACAAGTTCTAGTACAAGTTCCTTAATGTAGCTAGAAACATTGTGATTTGAAACAACCTTAGCTTGAAATTCTTGGATGGAAAAATATTCTTCTGGGATTTCGATTTCTAGATCATTTTTGACTTTCACTTGACAGGAAAGGCGCCAATTATTTCGAATTTCTTGTTTTGTAAAAAAACCTTCTTCCATAGGTAAAATTGGTCCACCACCTTGATGAACTTTAAGTCGACAATATCCACAAGTTCCTTGGCCACCACATGCAGAAGGGATAAAAATTTTGTTATTGAATAACGTAGAAAGAAGATTTTCTCCGCCTTTGACTTTTATTTTTTTTTGGTCTTTATTAATGAGAATGTTGCATTCTCCATAATTGCAAATAGTTGCATCTACAATGGCCATCATAATGCCTAAAATAGCTCCAAGCCCACCTAAAACTGCGATTGCATTTAAATAATCTGAAAGTCCTCCTACTTGGAGAAAAAAAAGTAATTCCATTTGTCTGTCCTTATTATATGGAAACAACTCCTGCAAATCCGCTGAATGCTAATGCCATGATTCCCGTAATAATCATAGTAATGCCAATGCCTTGAAGTGGTTGTGGTACATTGGCAAATCGTAATTTTTGACGAATGGCTGCCATCCCGAGAATAGCAAGTGTCCAACCAAGCCCACTACCTACTCCATATGCTAATGATTGCATAAATGTATATTTCCGTACAATACTGAAAAGACATGCACCTAAAATAGCACAATTGACAGTGATGAGCGGTAGAAAAATCCCTAATGCTAAATGAAGAGAAGGACTATATCTCTCTATAACTATTTCCACAATTTGCACTATGCCAGCAATGACCATAATAAAAATAATTAAATGAAGATGTTCTAGTCCACATGGTTTTAATATATAGTAATAAATAAGCCAGTTCAGGGGCGTTGTTAAAAGCATAACAAAAGTAACTGCACAACCAAGACCCAGAGAAGCTTTTAATGTTTTAGAAATGGCAATAAAAGAACACATTCCTAAAAAATTTGACAGTAAAATATTATTAGTAAATATTGCTGCAATGAATATAATCAAAGGCTGAACTTCAGACATTGTTAAAAAACCTTAAAAATAATATCTATAATAGATATTATAATAATCCTAGATATTATAATAATCCATAGAATATATATACATACTCCATTGTATTGTATATAAAAAAATAAAAATTGCTAGTTGATTTTTCTTATTTTCATAGCAAGTAGCATATTCTTTTTAATTTTATTTATTATCCTATCACGCCTATCATACTTTCCTTTTAATTTTATTTATAATTGCTATAATATTTTATCATATCAATTTATCAACTAATTTTATTGAACAATATAATTTAGATTTGATTTTATTTATTATCCTATCACGCCTATCATACTTTCCTTTTGATTTTTTATTTGTAATTGCTATAATATTTTATCATATCAATTTATCAACTAATTTTATTGAACAATATAACTTAGAAAGGTCGCATTTTTTTAAAATGCTTATAATTTATGAATAATTACTTTTTCCTTATATTATTTTTATTTTTTTATTTTCTCAAATTTTTTATTGATTTATTTTTATCATCTTTAAACCAACGCTACATTCAAAAACATACAACTGTACCAGAGTTATACAAAGATTTTGTGAGTGAGGAAACTTTTCAAAAAAGTAAAGCATATCACGCTATGTACTATCGATTTCATATTGCCTCTTCATGTTTTTTTGTAGCTCTTTTCCTTGTTTGTGTTTATAGCGGATTACTAAATTACGTAGATATTCTATTAAGATCTTGGATTGCATCCAATATTTTACGAGGTCTTGCTTTATTTGGCATCATTTTGCTCTTTATGGAAATATGCTCCTTACCATTTTCATATTATGCACACTTTGTAGTGGAAGAAAAATTTGGTTTTAATTGCCAAACTGTTCGTTTATGGATCAAAGATAAAATTATTGGTCTTATTCTTTCCTGTGTTTTACTATGTCCTGTGCTTTCTTTAGCCATCTATTTTATAGAAAATATCGGCTCCTATTGGTGGATATATGTATGGTTACTTTTCTTTTCCTATGGTTTACTCATTTCCTTTATTTATCCAATATTCATCGCACCAATCTTTAATAAATTTACGCCATTAGAAGAAGGAAGTTTACGTACTCGTTTAGAATCTTTAGTCAAAAAAGCAAATTTTCCTCTTAAAAATGTTTTTGTCATGGATGCAAGCAAACGTAGCGTTCATTCTAATGCATATTTTGCAGGATTAGGAAAAACAAAAAGACTTGTCCTCTATGATAGTATGCTCAAAGATTTTTCAGAAGAAGAACTTGAAACTGTAGTAGCTCATGAAATCGGACATTACAAAAAACACCATATTCTCAAAAGCCTTCTTTTATCTCAATTTTCCTCGTTCATTTTCTTTTTTCTTGCAGGACTAATACTGCACGACCAACGCCTATATGATATATTTTTTGTACAAAATCAAAGTACATATATGGGATTACTTTCCCTTAGCATAATTAGTGGAATCATCAGCAGTTACCTTTCACCATTGACAAACTTTTTCAGTTGGAAATATGAAACAGAAGCCGATGTTTATGCTCTAGAACTTACAGGTAACAAAGAACCATTTAAAACCATGTTATTTAAATTAGAAGAAAAAAACTTATCTAATTTAACACCCCATCCAGTATATGCTCGATATTATTACTCTCATCCTCCAACAGCAATACGCATCCAACGAGCTTTTAACATTGCAAACATAAACTAATCTCATTTTCATTTAGGATCTTATAATGAAATGGATGTACCAATTTATTTATACACTTGTTTGGCATATTTTTATTCTGTTTTGGTTTTTATATCAAATACTATTCTTTTGGCGTCATAAAACAAAATGGCAAGAAATCAAAGATCGCCTAGGTCTATTTCCTAAAATAAAACAAAATCATCAACCAGTTCTTTGGTTTCATGCCTCTTCTCTAGGAGAAGTCAACTCCATTTTACCTCTGATACAAAAAATGCAAAAACAACAGCATATGACTGTTATTTTATCCACAAGCACTTCAAGAGGCTATACAGTAGCATTAAAAAAAGCAGAAAACATGCACGTCCATTATATTCCTTGGGACATTTCATACATCATGCAATATGCATTGAAACAAATAAAACCAAATCTTGTCGTTATATTTGAAACAGAAATTTGGCCTAATTTCCTTTGGACAACTAAGAAAAACAACATACCCACTTGCATTATCTCTGCTCGTCTTTCTCAACAATCCTTTCCACGCTATAAAAAATTACGTTGGTTCTTTAAAACTGTTCTATCGCATGTGTATATTTACACACAAACAAAACAAGATGAAGAACGATATATTGCCATTGGTGCATCACCTAAAAAAACAAAAACATATGGTGACATAAAATTAGACAACATAGCCCTTGAACTACCACAACAAAAAAAAGACGAACTACAAAAAATATACGGCACATTAGCCAACGTTTGGGTCATTGGAAGTACACATCCTACAGAAGAAGAAATGCTCATTCCTATACATGAATACTTACAAAAATACAACGTCACAACTATACTAGCACCGCGCCACCTACAACGAATCCCAGAAATAACAAACTATCTACAAAAAAAGAACATTGCCTATACATTACGATCTCAACTTCCCCAAGAAAAATGCGAACAACTCATCATTCTAGACACATACGGAGAATTATCACAAGTATATGACTTAGCTACCATAGTTTTTATTGGTGGTACATTAGCTAATATAGGTGGACACAACTTATTAGAATCAGCAGCATTAGGGAAACCAACTATTTTCGGTTCTCACATACAAAATAGCCGCCACCAAGCACAAATGCTTTTACAAAATCATGCTGCGATTCAGATACAAAATACAGAACAATTACAAAATACAATCGAACAACTAATAAATAATCAAACAGAACGAGAAAAAATTAAACAAAATGCACAAAACATC
The DNA here is from genome assembly GCA_017993505.1 of Planctomycetota bacterium. Taxonomy (GTDB): domain Bacteria; phylum Planctomycetota; class Uabimicrobiia; order Uabimicrobiales; family JABWCH01; genus JAGOMP01. The sequence goes on along the minus strand of JAGOMP010000085.1, from coordinate 1,093 downwards.
ATTCGAAAAAACAAAGGCGTTTTAGATCAATACATAACAACCCTTCTACAACATTTACGAGAAACAGAATGAAATATATACAAATACTATTCGTCCTAATCATCCTACTCTTATTTTCAGGTTGCTTTGGACGAGTTCAATGGGAAGAAAGACAAGGTGGCGAGGAAAACAAAATAAATTGGATTCCTGTTTGCCCCAATTGCAAATTTGCTATTGATTACGACAGATTACAGTGCAACAATCCCAAATGTTATACACTTTTAACATGGCAAGATAAAATTATCTATCCAGAAAATCAAGACTCTTGGCTAGAAGATGAACAACTCGCAGCAACCCAACGAGAAGAAGATAAAGAAAAAGCAGAACTTCGTCAAAAACAAAAAGACCACCATCTACTTGACGAAACAATAGAATCATCGGACAAAACTTCAACAGAAAAATTAGCAGAAGAGGAGCTACAACAAGACTCTCAAGATGATGACACAGAACACTCACAAGAAAAACCTATAGATTCTTCAGAAGATGATTCCCCCACAACCTCCGAAGATTCCGATAATGATGATGATTTCGACGATAACGATGACGATGACTGGAACTTTGATGATGATGCTTGGTAACATTATTTATTAATATATTAATAATATTACTCTGGGGAAAATATGTTGCTCTGGGGAAAATATGTTACTCTGGGGAAAATATGTTGCTCTGGGGAAAATATGTTGCTCTGGGGAAAATATGTTGCTCTGGGGAAACAATGTTGCTCTGGGGAAAATATGTTACTCTGGGGAAAATATGTTACTCTGGGGAAAATATGTTACTCTGGGGAAAATATGTTGCTCTGGGGAAAATATGTTGCTCTGGGGAAACAATGTTGCTCTGGGGAAACAATGTTGCTCTGGGGAAAATATGTTACTCTGGGGAAAATATGTTGCTCTGGGGAAACAATGTTGCTCTGGGGAAACAATGTTGCTCTGGGGAAAATATGTTGCTCTGGGGAAAATATGTTGCTCTGGGGAAACAATATTGGCTTGGGGAAACGATGTTTTGCTCGGGAACTCGAATTGTACTGCGGAGAATTTGTTAGAATTGGGAA
>JAGOMP010000028.1 GCA_017993505.1 Planctomycetota bacterium | reverse complement strand
CTTTTAAATATTTTTAATAATTATTGTTAATATATTATATTTTCTTTAATATTTTATTTATTATAATGAAATTATGTTCTATTATTTTACTAATTATTTTAAATATTTATTATATATTATATATTTTTTATTAATTTTTATTATTATAGAATAATATTTATAAGTATTATTCTATTAATTTTAAATTATTTTCTTTTTATATTTTTTTAAATTATTTTTCTTTTTTATATATTTAATGATTAATTTAATAATATAATTTATTATATTAAAATGAATATTTATTATTCTTTCAAAAATTAATTTTTTGTATTATATATAAGTTATTTATAGAATATATAATATACTAAAATAATAATCTATTTTTTATTATTTTTTTATTATAATAAAATATTTTTTATTCTTCTTTTTATGATTTTTCTTTTATTTATATCTTCTTTTAATGATTCTTCTTATAATATATATTTTGTATTTTCTTTATTATTCTATTTATTGCAACAAAAAATTCATTGATTCTTCTTTTAAAGTGTTATTCTTCTGCATATGCAACGTTTGCTTTAGTGATTTCTTTTACTGCAGTAAAAGGATCATTGATCATTTCAGTAAATGGTTCTTGTTCAGGATATTCAATCTGTAATTTAGGACACATAGTGCCTTTTTGTGGATTTAGTTGCATGGGAACATCACGACTTTCTAACACAGAAATCATAGAAAATCGGAAACTAGACATATTCCAATTTTCTTTTGGAATAAATTTTTCTAATGTAAATATATTGTTTTTATTTAATGTCTGTTGTATTTCACCTACAAAATTTAAAAAACGACTTTGTTGTAATGGAGTTTCTTGGCTTTCCTTTGCCATTTCTGCTTCGCTCCAAGAACGTCGATCTTTTTGTATTTGTTCTTTTTCTAATTGCCATTCAGTTTCATAGACCATCAATTGTGGAATCATATCTTTGACTTGAATGGGAATGGAAACAGCTTTACGACCAATTTTTGCTAAATCATCTATAGTTGCATTAATTAAATATGTGTTGATGTCATTGTGAGTGAGGGTTTTATCAGCTAAAATAATTTGGCGAGCAACTAAATCGTTTTGTGCTTTTTGGACTTGGGATAGGCGTGCATGGAATCCTGAAAGTTTTTCATGAATTTCTTGTTTTAAACGATAGGAATTATAGTTGTCTGTTGGTAAATTTTCTAAATGTTCGCGCGATTTAATGGCAACGTTAAATTGATTTCGAATCCGTTTATTTAATTTTCGTACTAAGTATTCAGATTTACTTTCCATAGTGGTGACAATGTCATTGTCTACACGAATCAATTCATTTAAAAACATGCGCAAAGTATTTGTTGGATCGTTTTGATACATTTCTAATAGTGTTAATGAAGAAATGCTCGCTCCTAAGGCATCTGCCATATTTTCTTGATGGATTAAAGAAGTGAAAGTACTTAAAATACTTCTGGCAAATACACTCAATTTATAAGTGCCTTCAGAAAATTCTAGCCAAGTGCTTTTACTTAATTGAGCGATTAGTTTTTTACGTACATTTTCTTGAATCCAATGAAATTCTTGAACAATTTCCTGCGGAGTCCACTGTATTTTTTCTGTGTTTTGGTAAAGTGTTAGTAGGATGGCCACTTTAAACCAAAAATCATTTAAACTTGCCCTGGTCAATTCCTTTAATAAGCTAAAAAAACCAGTCCAAGTTTGAGCAGTTTTCAATGCTTCTAAAGATTCTAATTGTGCATTTTCAGAAAGATAATTGAAAATAGTACTGTCTGCCATGCTTTCTTCAGAAGTGTCTAAAACTCTATTTAAGTCTTCCATTTTAAAATTTACCTTTTTTTATCTATTTTTGCAATATACGTACAATCTTTTATGGTAATTAAATGTATTTTTATCTAAAAAACAAGATAATTTTACGATTCTATAAAATAACATTGATGAATATCAAACCAATTGGGAGCGTGTTCTGGGAAAATTTCCTTCCACATTTCTTCACTTTCCATGCAAAGATATAACGGCACATTGCTATAATTTTGAATCCATTGTTTCATTTTTTTATACACATCCACTCGTATTTTTTTAAAATAACGCAATTTTCCATCAAAACTTGGCAAAATTTCACCTAAAAGTACTTGACTATAAGGATGGCGTTGTCGAATAGTATCTCGCAATCCAGGAAAAATACGAAAAATTCCCAGACTAATCCAAGCAATGCTGGAAGCGGGGATTGTTGTAAATAATTGTTCCACTGTTTCTTTATACAAATCTTCCCAACCATCTATAGGAATGATGGGATCAAAATGAAAAGCTACAGAAAAGCCAGCTTGCACGCTTTTTTTTGCTGCCATGAGTCGTTCTTGTAGCGTGGTAGCTTTTCGTTCTTCTTGTTCAATGATAGAAGCAGGATTTAAGGACCAAGCTATAAATACATTGGGTGAGGCTTTGTCTAAAATATTTTCAATGCACATAGATTTTGTTTTTAATTCTAAATGAAGATGATCAAAAGGGGAAAATATATCTATTAATTTGCGAGTAAAGTGGGAAATGGGGTCAAAAATAAGACTATCTGTCATTTCTCCTGTTCCTAAACGCAAAATCTTCCCCATATTTTGCATTTTTTGATTCCATTCCTTTAATTCTTTTTCCATATCTGGAAAATTTACATATAAAATCGGTGAGGAAGTATTTAAAAAGCCTTGCAAAAAGCAATAGGTACATTCTAAAGGACAACCTATTCCAAGGCTTAAATAATGATAGCCACATCGTTTTGTTTCTAAAGAACAAGGACAAGGACGAATAAAAATGCCTCGCTGTTTTCCTATAAATAGAGATTTAGCACCAATGGGATCTTGTGGATATGGCAAAACAAAGGAACGGTCTATTTCTTCTGCAATGCTTTGTATTTCTATGACAGATGCTTTACAGAGATTTAAACATTCTTGTACCCATGGATATTGCAAAACATCTTTTTCTACATAGATTGTATTAAATGTAACAGGATTCATGAAAACCTCTTTTCTTTAATGCATAGTTCTTTGCTTTTATTTCATTGTTTTTTCTGTAAAAAATCAAGTAAAAATCTTATATAAACGTTAAAACGTGCGATTTTGCAACAAAATTGATAGGAAAAATATGCAACAAAAAGAGAATTTGTTTTTTTATAATTTGTTGTTCAGGCTTGATTTTACTTGCTATACAAGGTTGGCATGTAAGTTGCATATCACAAAAACAACAAAAAATAAATAAAATAAATTTATTCTATATCAAAGGAGTTTATTCATGAAACAAATATTTTTATTCCTAATCATTATTTTGTTTGTTCATCCTGCATACAGTTCTGAAACATGGCAAGCTATGAATTCTCAAAAACCAACAACCTACAAAAGCAATGTAGAAAAAATAAATACTACGATTAAAATCAAACTTCACTGGCCTGGCTTTTTCAAAAAATGGAATAGCGAGCAACAAGCATATCAAATTTATACACCAGGATCCTATACATTAAAAACACCAAATGAATTTCAAGTTCCTTTTATTTCTCATCTTATTACAGTCCCAGAAAATACAGAACCAAAATTGTTGATTCAATATTCAAGTACTATAATTTTTGGCGACATGCCTATTGTAAAAAATGCTGACCAACTTATTCAAAATAATGAATTTTATAGCCGTGAAATGGTACTTCGTAATAAATTTCAACCTCGTCACACACCTTTAAAAGTAAATATTCAAAAAATAGGGCATACAGGAGATCAAGATATTTTAAAAATTAATATGTATCCTTTTCAAGTTATAGAAGAGAAACAGCAACTTCTAGTTGCAGAACAAGCAACCATTCAACTTATTTTTCCAAAAAAATATCCTAATATTTTTACAAAATCGATTCCAAAATTATTCAACACACTCATTCAGCCTGTGTCTTGGGAAGAAGACATAGACAATGAAACACAAGATGAACCGTCAGAAGAATACTTAATTATCACGCCGAAGAAATTTGAACAAACATTACAGCCTCTTGTAGAATGGCGGACGCAGGAAGGATTAAAAGTTGTCATCAAAACAACAGAACATATTAAAGCCTCGCAACCATATTTAACAGCAGATCATTTACATAAATATTTGATAAGATATTTTCAGCAAAATGGAAATTTAACATATATCTTATTAGTTGGTGATGTAGAATATATTCCTGTGAAATATAAAAATGGTGATGGAACAGATTTTTACTACAGTTTATTAGATGATCAAGGAGATTTATTTCCAGATGTTTATCTTGGAAGATTTCCTGTCAACACAGAAAGTGAATTAACTGCTATTATTCATAAAACAATTTCTTATGAAAGCACAATGCCTGGGAAAAAAGTAGTATTTGCCTCACATTTTCAAGATGCAGGATTGGACGGTGTTTGCGACAGAGACTATATATATACGAGTGAACTTTTTCAACAATTTTTAACAAAGCGACAATATAATTGCCAAAGAATTTATACAAAAACAGAAGGGACTACTCCTACATATTATAGCAATCGAACTCCTGTTGCTAAAGACATTACATTCAATGGCACTACCCAAGATATTGTGAATGCTATCAATACAGGCGTTGCCTTAATTAATCACAGGGGACATGGAACTGAAACAACTTGGCAAAATCCTTACTTTCACATAAAAGACATTGCAGCATTATATAATAATAAATTTCCCATTCTTTTTAATGTCAACTGTGCTACAGGAAAATTCAATGCAGAAACAGAATCACAATCTAGTGAAACAGCTACAGAAAAAATAAATACAGATAAAGAAAGCCTCAGCGAACAACTTTTAAATACACAACATGGAGTTGTTGCTATCATTGCTCCTACCCAAGAAACTACCTATCCAGTAAACAATATTTTTAATCAAGGACTTATGGGAGGAATTTGGCCAAAAATGTTTCAAGAATGCACTTCTCCAGCTCAGAGACTTGGTCAAGTTTTATATCGAGGAAGAATTAAAGTATTGCGAGAATACGATACAAATGGTTGGCTTGATGAGAGGATTTTAGGGATTTTTCGAAAATACCATATCTTAGGCGATCCTGCACTTCATATACGACAACCGCAATAAAAATAGGAAAATTGTATATAAAATTTGATGAGAGGATTTTAGGGATTTTTCAAAAATACCATATCTTAGGCGATCCTGCACTTCATATACGATAACCGCAATAAAAATAGGAAAATTGTATATAAAATAAGAATATTGTATATAAAAAACAGAGATGATTTCACGTTGATTGGAAATCATCTCTGTTTTTTGTGTGTATTTTTTCTATTGAGTTTTTATTTATAATAATATATAATAATTTATTCACTTTATATGTTTTTGTCTTTTATTATATTGTAATGAGTATAGAATGGATAATGTGGAATTCCCTAAAAAAGAGCGTCCCTTAGTACCTAACCAAGAAAAAGTTGAAAAAATAGAGTTTCGAGTGCGTGGTCGAGTTGAAGGAAATCGACTAGATGCGTATTTAAGTAAACGTTTTAATGATTACTCGCGAGCGTATCTTCAAAAGATTATTAAAGCTGGTAATGTTTTGATGGATGGGAAAAAAGCAAAAGCAAGTGATAAAATTAAAGAGGGGCAGACGATTTCTATTGATTTACCAATATTAGAACCTTTACATTTAAAGCCTGAAGAAATGTCTTTAGATATTATTTATGAAGATGAGGATCTAGCAGCTTTAAATAAACCAGCTGATTTAGTAGTTCATCCTTCCCGCGGTCATATGCAGGGGACTTTAGTCAATGGTTTGTTATATCACTTTGAAAATTTATCTGATGAAAATGATGTGTATCGACCTGGAATCGTTCATCGTCTAGATCGCTTTACAAGTGGAATTTTGTTAATTGCAAAAAATAATAAAAGCCATGCTTCGTTAGGGGAGCAGTTTGAAAATCGAACAATTCAAAAACAGTACTTTGCACTCGTAGAAGGGACAATGCGATTTGATCATGGGACTGTTGCTTTACCTCTTGCCATGGATCCTAGAAATAGAGAGCGTATGACTGTTTCTCACGGTGGAAAAGAAGCAATTACAAATTACAAGGTTTTTGCAAAGTATCCTCATTTTACTCTTGTGCATGTTTTTCCTGAAACTGGTCGAACTCATCAAATTCGTGTTCATTTAAAATCGCAAGGTTGTCCAATTGTAGCAGATTCTTTATATGATGCACAACCTATATTGAATTGGGAAAGAATTTTACAGAATGTATCTTCTGTACCAGAATGTCTTTCTCATGTAGAACGTGACACCATTTTTATGGAAAGAACAGCATTACATGCTTGGAGTCTTACCTTTGAACATCCTTCTCGAAAAGAAATGCTTACGTTGCAAGCACCTTTTCCTAAAGATTTTGCAAATACGTTGCAAGTCTTAAATATGTTGTGGCCTTGTAAAAATGTAACACAACTTGTTGCAACATGTGGGAATCAATGCTATGAAAAAATTACATATGGATTTTAATTATATTCGAAATTCAAAAGATATTGCTATAGTGAAACTTTTTGGTGAAGTGGATTTAAGCAATAGTGCTGATTTCTCAAATTTTATAGAGAAAGTTTTTGCAAATCCGTGGAAACAATTAGTGGTAGATTTGGAAAAACTTCCTTATATGAGTAGTACAGGTTTTGGTGTTTTGGCAGGTGCTATTTTACGTGAACAAGAAAAAAGTAATCGAAGAGTCACATTATGCAAAATGCATCCTTCATTACGTAATATTTTTCAAATATTAGGATTTGAAAGTATTTGTCCTATTCATGATAGCATTGAAGAAGCCATTAGAGAACCAAAAAATTTAAAAATTAAAGAAGTTCAAGAAAAGGCACCACCTTTTCAAGTGAAAACTCAAGATCCAGTAGAAGAAACTAGCAATATCGAATTCCCTATAGCTCGTTCTTGTACGCAATGTCATCGTACTAGCAATTTTGCAAGACCTGGGCATTATCGTTGTCCCTATTGTAAATCTATTCATAAAGTGGATGACAAAGGTATACTTCATGTTATCTCGATCCCAGAAAATTTGACAAAAAAGGATGAAGAAACAAAAATTGATGCGGAAGAAATTGAAATCACTCTTCCATCTGATATGGAACACCTTGCTAAATTACGTGATTTTATTTTTTCTTTTGTTGACAATTTTTTTAAAAATCAGACTAGAACTAATATAATGGTGAGTTTAGATGAAGCTTGTGCCAATGCTATTGAATATGGGAATAAGTTTGATCGAACAAAAAAAATCTATCTAAAAATCAGCGTCTATCATGATAAATTGAAGCTCACAGTGAAAGATAGTGGCGTCAAAACTTTTAATCCATCGATTTTATCTTCTGAACTTGACAGAACAAAAGTAAAAGACAAAGGAAGAGGCATGGGGTTAGTCTTAATCAAACAGATGATGGATGAAGTTCAGATTGAGTCTACAGAAACAGAAGGCACTTCTATTTGTATGGTAAAATATTTTGATGAAAAACCATCAAAAAATAAAAATGCTAATAATGATGTAGAAATACAAGATGAATTAGAAGTAAAGAAAACAGAACAAAAACTAGAATTACAAAATACAGTAGAGACAAAAAAAACACTCAGAACACAAAATGAACTAGAAGCAAAGAAAACAGAACAAAAACTAGAATTACAAAATGCAGTAGAGACAAAAAAAACATTCAGAACACAAAATGTAACAAAACCATCTAGTGATAGCATAGCTCCTAATATAGCAAATAAAGATGTGGAAGAAGACTTAACTCCTGATTTTGATATTCCAAGTGCAGAAGAATGTAGAGAAGCGGAAAATTTAGAGATAAATCAATCTAGCGTTGCTACTACTTCTGAAAATTTAAATATAAATCAACTTAGCATTTCTACTACTTCTAAAGTTAATAGTAGTAAGCCTGCAAATTTAAGTGATATAAATCTGCCTAGTGCTGGACAAAATTTACCTAAATTTGATTTGCCTACTATCTCCAACCTAGAAGTATAAAGTATTGTCATGAAAAATAAGTCAACAATTTTATGTATGTGGCTATGTACTATTATTTTAATGTTTTTTAGTTTTTTTAGTAATTATCCTTATAAATTATGGTGGATTTTTAGATTCTGTTTTGTGATAACTGGACAAAGTAGTAAGATATGGTTAAAACAGATTAACTGGCAACAAAGAATACTCTTTTTACTTGTCCATTATCCTTTAATTTTCCTTTTAGGTTGGTGTGAAGGAATTTCTATCTATAAATTATTGTTAGTGGAATTTTGTTTATTTTGTATTATGGAAATTATTTTGTTATGGAAATGGAAAATAAATCTATTTCCTTGGCTTTTTATATGGACAACATTCCCTTTAGTTTTATATTATCTTTATTTAGACTTATGGGGCATTGCTTGTCCATGGTTGCTTTATTTTAGTCTTTTAAGTCCAATTTTTTGGTTATAATAAGTTTGAGTACTTAAAAATAAAAAAAATAGAGCAATCATTGGAAATTGTCATACATAAAATACATGAAAAATTTCATTGCTACTTTTTTTATGATAGATATACAATCTATTTTTAAGTTATGATAATTGAGTACTTAGTAATAAAAAATAGAGCAATTATTTAGGATTATAATACATGAAACACATAAAAAACTGCGTTGCTACTTTTTTTTATTGTGGATATGCACCCAAAGCACCTGGAACTTTTGGAACTTTAGGTGCGGTCATTCTCTATTTCCTTTTAACAAAGTTTTTTTTTCATACTAATCCAAGCTATACTTTTCCTACTATGTTGATTCTTCTTTTATTAGCATCGATAGGAAATGTATGGATTGGACCATGGGCAGAAAATCATTTTCATAAAAAAGATCCAAAACAAGTAGTCATTGATGAAGTTGCTGGATATTTTTTAACAGTTCTTTTTTTTCAACCTACTTGGGAGCTTATGCTAATTGCATTTTGTTTATTTCGTTTGTTTGATATCACAAAGCCATATCCAATCCATAAAGTAGAAAAACTTCCTCAAGGGTGGGGAATTTTAATGGATGATTTAGTTGCAGCATGTTATGCAATAGTGGTTTTAATTGGTCTATCTTATTTCCAAATTCTAAATATACAATTTATAACTTTTATAAAATAAAGTGGTTTTATCATGAGAGAAGAACAAGATTTTAGAAGAAGACGAGTACAAAGAACAGGACGAACCTCATCACAGAGAAGGAAAAAATTGGCACGAAATATTGAGGTAGATCCTGTAGATCCTGCTAGTACTACGATTTTGGAAAATATGAAACAAATTGGCAATACAAAATTTGTTTCTACAAAATTTCGACCAAAATATACGGTAACTATTAAATTAACATTGATGTTAATTGTTGTCTCTAGTTTATTATGTTTAATGTCTGAATATATGGTATACTCCCATACAATAGAATCTTTGTTAGAAGAAGTTGATCGAAAAGGTGCTATTCTTGTTCAATCCATGACAAAATTAGCTACAGAATATGTGAAAGATTGCCTACATATACAGGAGAGTGAAGAAGATTATACAAAGAAGAACGAACAATTGCAGGAAATTCATACAAGATATACCAATTATTTAAATGAGATGAAATCTTATCCTATGCATGCGTCGCCAATGACTGAAATTGTAAGCATTGCTTTTGTAACAGAAGATAATAAGATTATAGATTTATGCACAAACAGTAGTTCAACAGATGGATTGAATACAGGAAAATACGAAATCAAAGGAAGTGAAGAAACTCTTACTTTGAATATTGATGGTAATCTTTATGAAACTAATATGCAAGTCATCTATGGTCATATATCTAATAGTGAAAGATTTGAAAAAATCCAAGCATATAAAATAAAAGTTAAAATAGAAAGTGAAACTGTTCAAATTATTGTGATGCTTTCTCCTAAAGACATTACTGCTTCAACCACTGCACTTTTTCATAAAATTGCCTTTACTACTATTTTAGCCATTTTATTAGTAATTTGTATTTCTATGATTCTTGCAAAACAATTTACTGCACCCATAGCCCAACTTCTTCATGATATAAATGTTGTTTCAAGTGGTGATTTATCTCATGTTACCAAACCAATTTCTAGAGATGAAATTGGCTTGCTAGCCGATACATTTAATATTTTAACACAAAATTTAAAAAATGCACATGAATCCGAGTTAGAATACCAAGCTCAAGAATATGATCTTATGACTGCGAGAGAAATTCAAAAAAATCTACTTCCCAAATTAATCCCTATTATCCCAGGATATGATATTGGATCTTATTATCAACCCGCAAAAGAAGTAGGTGGTGATTATTATGATATCATTCCCATTGATGACTTCCATGTTGGATTTATTGTAGCAGATGTTTCTGGGAAAAGTGTGCCTGGTTGTGTAATTATGGCAATGACACGTGCATTTTTTCGAACAGAATCAAAATTTCATTTATCTCCTAAAACAGCACTCATTAAAATAAATGAAATCTTATCAGATGATATAACAGCTGGCCTATTTGTTACTGCTATCTATTGCATTTTGGACGTACGAGATCATAGCATTACTATTTGCTCTGCAGGGCATAATCCAGCTTATGTATGGCGTGCTCATCGACAAATGTATGAATTGATAAATTTAAAAGGTATGGCACTTGGCTTAGATAAAGGAAGATTTTTTACTAGAGCTATTAAAGAAGAAAAAATTATACTAAACCCTGGGGATAAATTTGTGATTTATACAGATGGTGTCCCAGAAGCCATGAATCCTCTTGATGAAGAATATACAGAAGATAAATTTTATGCATTGATGTCTCAAGTATCACAACAAACAAAAGCTACCTCACAACAACTCATTGATTATGTCATTAAATCTTTAGAACAATGGCGTTCCACAGCTCTACAAAGTGATGACATTACCATGGTCACTCTTACAAGAAATAGCTAAAATACTTAAGGAATATTACAATGGCTCATTTGAGCATTGATACAAAACGAATTGCTGATGATATTGCCTATATTAAAATTACAGGATCCTTAGATGCCACTACATATGAAAAAATGGAAAAACAATTGGAAGCATTTTTTTCCAATGATTTTTTCAAGCTTATGGTTAATATGGAAGACATTCACTATATTTCAAGTGCAGGAGCAGGAATTTTTATCGCATCTATTGGAACAGCTCAAGATCACGATGGTGATATTATCCTTATAAATCCAAGTGCAGCTGTCCAAGATGTTTTTGAGATCCTAGGATTAGCAGAAATATTTACTTTTGCTAGTAGCATAGAAGAAGCAGAAACATTATTGTCATGACAAATCCTATAATTTCCATTGTAATTCCCACATACAATAGAGCCTATTGTCTAACGCAATGTATAGACTCTATTTATGCACAGACATTTAAAAATTGGGAACTCATAGTTGTTGACGATGGTTCCGAAGATAATACTGCAGAAATTTTAACGCTCTATATTGAAAAAGGTTTGCAATATATAAAACAAAAAAACGCTGGCGTATCTAGTGCTAGAAATAAAGGTTTAGAACATGCAAAAGGTATGTACATTGCTTTTTGCGATTCTGATGATCAATGGATAAAAACAAAATTGCAAATGCAATACAATGCTTTTCAATCAGATCAAAGTATGATTCTTAATTACACAGATGAAATATGGATACGAAACGGAAAACGAGTCAACCAATGCAAACAACATACAAAATATAGTGGGTGGATTTTTGAAAAATGTTTAGATCTATGCATTGTCAGTCCTTCTTCTGTGATGATGCATCGTTCTTTTTTTGAAACTGTAGGAAATTTTGACGAAACATTATTTGCATGCGAAGATTACGACCTTTGGTTGCGAGGTGCTATTTACTATCCGTACCACTTTATCGATAAAGCACTCATTATAAAAACAGGCGGGCATGAAGACCAACTTTCTAGAAAATATTGGGGAATGGATCGATTTCGAGTCCAATCGATTCTCAAATGTTTGCAAAACAAAGATATTTCCAAAGAACAACAAAAAGCAGCAAAAAATAAATTACAAGAAAAATGCAATATTCTTATTCAAGGTGCTCAAAAACGCAATAATATAGAAATTGCAACCTACTATGAAAAAATTTTAGAAACTTGGTTATAATCATTCTAGAAACTTGATAATCTTAGTAGAATTTTGTCTGTAATTTTATATTATAACCCATAAAATTAATAGAATAAAAATTTTCAATGAAAGTAATAGTATATGAAACCAATTTTATTTCATATAGGCAGTTATCCTATTTATGGCTATGGACTCATGTTTGGGCTAGCATTTATAGTCTGTCTATTTATCGGTAAAATACGATTTAAGGAACAAAAATTTTCTGATAACCTTGCCTATGATTTTATCATAATTATTTTACTTGCTAGTCTCATTGGTGCACGTGCATTTTTTGTTTTTCAACATACTGAATTATTTGACTTTAGTCTGTTTCATATTTTTGAAAAAATTAATCTTTGGGCAATTATTCCTACGTGTTTAGTTGCTGTAGCACTTTATTATAATACAAAATCCATTGAACCAATCACAATTGCATTTATCATAACGATATCCATCAAATATACAAAAACAATGGCAGTACAACTAGGGTATTTTTATATATTTGACTTCCTTTTTTTAGGATGGATTGGTTATTATGCATATAAAAATTACCATCATGCAAAGATAAAATTTTTAGAACAAACAAAGATAAAAAAAATCATCCATATTGGTTTTATTATTCTTTTATTCTTTATCTTGAGTCGTTTTCTACATTGCTATCTTTATTGGGAACAATACGATTGGAGTATGTTTGCATTTTGGCAAAGTGGTCTTGTCTTTTATGGCGGTTTTCTTTTATCATGTATTTGTTTAATTATATACATGTACATTAAAAAATTGCCTTTTTTAAAAATATTGGACATATGTACATTTTGTTTTGTCATTGGTCTTTCTATTGGACGTTTAGGATGTTATTTAAATGGTTGTTGTTATGGACAATCTTGTCCAGATCATACTATCACAGCAGTACAATTCCCAGCAGATTCCATTGTTAGTGAATGTTTCCATTTACGAGGTATCAATATTCAACAACTCCAAAAACAATACTTGCCTTCACAATACCAACATAAGCTTTCAAACCATTCTATTTTGCAAGCCTTAGAAAAACATATGCCTGCTGATACTTATCATCATTTTTTTCGTCCCGTCTATCCTACACAAATATATTCTGCACTCAGTGCAATATTGATATATTTTATCCTTCTTTTATTCCATCCAAGAAGAAAATATGATGGAGAAACATTTTTTTTATTACTTATACTTTACAGTGCTATGCGATTTATTATGGAAACATATAGAGTAGAACCTTTTATTGGAAATACAGGACTTACAATAGCACAATTTGTTTGTATTCCAATATTTATTATTTCTACTACCATCTTTTTAACAAATAGAATCACTCCATTTTTTATAAGGAATAATAAATAAAATCACTCTATTTTTCAAAAGAAATAAACTTAGTGATTGTTATTTTAGCAATTTAGTGATAATCATTGAAAAGATTAGTCATAATCTTAGTATTATAAAAATAGCATCAATAGAGTATGAATTTTAAAAGAAAGTAATCAGTATGAAACCAATTTTATTTCATATAGGCAATTATTCTGTTTATAGCTATGGCTTTATGTTAGGATTAGCATTTGTAGTTTGTCTATTTATTGGTAAATTACGATTTAAGGAACAAAAATTTTCAGATGACCTTGTTTATGACCTTCTTTTAATTATTTTACTTGCTAGTCTCATAGGTGCTCGTGCCTTTTTTGTTTTTCAACATACTGAACTTTTTAATTTTAATTTGTTTAACATTTTTGAAAAAATCAATTTTTTCGCAATTATTCCTACGTGTTTACTTGTTGTGGCAATGTATTATAATACAAAATCTATTCTACCAATCATAATAGCAATGGTCATAACTATAGCCATTAAATATAGAAAAATAATTGCAGTACAACTAGGATCTTTTTATATATTTGATTTCCTTTTCTTAGGATGGATAGTTTACTATGCATATAGAAATTACCATCATGCAAAGACAAAATTCTTAGAACAAACAAAAATCAAGAAAATCATTCATATTAGTTTTATAATTCTTTCATTCTTTATAATGAGTCGTTTTCTACATTGCTACCTTTATTGGGAACAATACGATTGGAGGATGTTTGCATTTTGGCAAAGTGGACTTGTCTTTTATGGTGGTTTTCTTTTATCATTCGTTTGTTTAATTATCTATATGTACATTAAAAAATTGTCTTTTTTTAAAATATTGGACACATGTGCCTTTTGTCTTGTCATTGGTCTTTCCATTGGACGTTTAGGATGTTATTTAACTGGTTGTTGTTATGGGCAATCTTGTCCAGATCATACTATCTTTGCAGTACAATTTCCTGCAAATTCTATTGTTAGTGAAGAATTTCATTTACGAGGTATAAATATTCAACAACTCCAAAAACAATACTTGCCACAAAAATATCAACGTTATCTTCCAAACTTTGTTATTTTGCAAGCCTTAGAACAACATATGCCTGCTGATGCTTATCATCATTTTTTTCGTCCCGTCTACCCTACACAAATATATTCTTCACTCCATGCAATATTGATATATTTTATCCTTCTTTTATTTTATCCAAAAAGAAAATATGATGGTGAAACAGCTTGTTTATTATTTATACTCTATAGTGCTATGCGATTTATCATTGAGACCTATAGAGTAGAACCTTTTATTGGGAATACAGGACTTACAGCGGCACAATTTGTTTGTATTCCAATATTTATCATTTCTACTACCATCTTTTTAACAAATAGAATCACTCCATTTTTACAAGGAATAAAAAATGAGAAAGTTTTCAGATAGGAAATTTATATGGGGAGAATTCATGTTAGGATTTCTAGTTGGTACTATTTTATTAGTAGTTGGATTTTTAATTATTTATTTATACCAATTAGATTACTTACAAAATATCAATAAACGCCTGATCAACATTGAAAATAAATTAGCATCCTATGACAATACTATTCCTATATCTCAGAAACATAGCAATGAAGAACTTGAGGAAGACTATCAAAAACTTCCAGAACAATATCATGACTTAAGAAAAGACAATGAAGAAAAATAAGAAATAATATACCCATGGTCAAAAAGATTCTAATGAAAAAAATATTGTATCGTATATTACAGTAGAAACAATCCTTTTAAAATAATCTGTCTTCAACAACAGAATTAGCAAAGCAGGGTATTCACGTGGCTCAATTCATTATTATGGATGCATCAAATTTACAAGAAATTCAAGAAAATATCAATCTCCATGATGGAGATATTATCGGAAGTAGTGCTAATTGTAAAATCAGACTACCATCTACTCAAATTGCATCACAACATGCTAAAATACAAATACATAATGACGTAGCATCTATGTCAACATTAGATTCTATGAATAAATTTTGCATTAATGGAGAAGAAGTAGAGAATGCAGTATTGAGTCATGGCGATATTGTCAATATAGGTGACTATACATTTTTATACAATGATGACACAACTGAAATTCAAAATTCCAATGCCATAGACGATACCTTGGAAGCAAAAATAGAATCACGCCTTCAATACTACAAAAATACAAAACACATATTAGACACACTTCATGTACGAAATAAAACAGAACGTCGCCTTTCTATATTATATAAAGTTGCCAATACATTGAGTGAAAGTCGTGAACTTAAAAGTTTAATTAATAGTTTACTACAAATACTTTTAAGTGAATTTTCAGCAGATCGAGCTATTATTGTACTGTACGACAGTTCACGAGAAAAATTAACTGCAGCAGGCGGACTTAGCCAAGCTGGTGAAATTATCAATCCTAAAGTAAGCGGTAGTATTGTTCGAGAAGTATTTCAAACAAAAGAATCCTTACTTTGTGAAAATATCATGAATGATGAACGATTCAATGCTCAAGAAAGTATTATTTCCTACAACATTCTATCTGTAATTTGTGCTCCTCTTATTCGCAATAAAGAAATTTTGGGCATCATTCAATTAGATTCACATATACGAGGGAAATTTAAGACAGACGATCTAGAACTACTCACACAAATTGCACTTCAAGCATCCATTGTTTTAGAAAATGCTCAATACTACCAAGCAAAACAACTATTTCAACAAAATTTACTTGCTGTATCAGATGCTACTAAAAAAATTTCTTCATATTTATGTCAAGATCTAATTTTACAAGATGCAACATACTATGCAGCTCAAATTTTCAATACAAGCCGCTGTTTCTTATTTTTACAAGAAAACAACACATTAAAAATTGCCTCAGCCAATGGAATTGAAAAAGAAAAAATACGCACTATTCCCATTCCTCACACTATTAAGAATATCCTAAAAAATAACCAACCCATCTTGTATCAAAAATATGAAAATATGCCAGATGATTTAAAACAAATTGCTAATAACAAAGACTCATTACTTGCAGTTCCTATTTGGAACAATACATCTAATGTACCACCTATGGAAAACACAATTGGTGTCCTTTGCATTATTAATCGAATCAATGCACCTAGTTATAATGAAGAAGATACTCGATTATTAAGCATTTTAGCAGATTGTATTGCTATTGCTCTATCAAATGCTTATTTTTATGAAGAAATCAAACAAAAAGAAAAAGAAATTGCAGAATGGAACCAAGAACTTGAAAAAAGAGTTCAAGAACGAACAGAAGAATTTGAAAAAGTGCAACAAAAACTCGTTCAAACAGAAAAAATGGCAGCAGTTGGTCTATTAGCTTCAGGTATTTCGCATGAATTCAACAACATCTTTGCAAGCATGTATGGATTTGCTCAAATTGCACTTAAAAATGAAAAATACAAAGAAAAACTTGTAAACATCGTCATTGAACAATCTAAACGAGCTTGTGAAATCACAGAACGACTCGTCACTTTTTCTAAACAAAAAGGTGAAACCATGGAATTCATCAATCTACACGATGTTCTAGAAAATGTTTTAACATTAACAGAACCAGCATTGCACAACGAAGGCGTGGAAATTATTAAAAATTATTTTCCAGAATTGCCGAAAACCTACTTAAATGTTGGGAAAATACAACAACTTTTTATGAACGTACTCATTAATGCATGCCATTCTATAGAAAAAAAAGGCACTATCACTATTTCAACAACTTTAACAGAAGATAAACAATGGATTCACATCTCATTTCAGGATACAGGGCAGGGCATTGAACCAGAAAAATTAGACAAGATATTCGAACCCTTTTATACTACAAAAGGATCCTTTGGGGGCGGAAATCTTCCTGGGCAGGGAATTGGACTAACATTATGTTACAACATTGCAAAACAGCATGGAGGTGACATAAACGTTACGAGTAAAGTGGGTCTAGGAAGCAACTTTACTGTTATCTTACCTGTAACAACAACTGTTACAGTACAAAGTTCTATGAAAAAAGAAAACATAAAATTTCAAGGAGTACCACAATCTTCCTTAGAAAAGCGAGCTCTTATTATTGAGAATATAGAATCTGTTCAAGATTTACTTGCCTATGTATTGGAAGATAGAGGCTGGACAGCAAGGAAAGTCCAAGATCCTATTGAGGCTATTGAATTTTGTAAAAAAGAAGAATATGCATACATATTCTTAGATGTACAACATACAGAACAAAGTAATCAACTTAATATATTTGACAAAATAAAACAATTAGTACCTAGTGCAAAGATTATTTTGATCACAGGACAGGCTGTAGACGCTACGCTTATGAAATATGTAGGTCAAGCAGATGGCTATTTAAGAAAACCATTCGACATTGAAGATATTTATCGAGTGTTTGATAAATAAGGAGACATTAGTGCACTACATCAAACGCTACGCTAATAGAAAAATGTATGATTCTACCCTAAAAAAATACATAACATTTGAAGAAATTGAAAAATTTGTACAACAAAATGAATCTATTCAAATCATAGATAATGAAACTAATGAAGATATAACTGCAGCAATATTGTCACAAATCATTGCAAATCGAACAAAAAAACAACAGCGATACTCCTCTTCATTCTTTGCAGAAATCCTACGAAAAGGGAGCGATTCTATGTATGGATATGCAAAAAAAATAGTCCATACTATTGGAGAAACAGCATTATCTATTGAAGAAACTATTACAAAAGAAAATGATCCTAATAAATGGGAAGAACGACTTGATTTTCTTATGCAATTTATTTTAGATAAATTTAACATACCAACTAGAAAAGAATTTCAACAATTAGAAGAAAAATTAACTAAACTAGAAAAAAAAATACAAAAATATTTGCAAAAATAACAAATAAAAAAAAATTTTCTATACTTTTTCAAAAAATTTTGCAATAATAGAGGAACTCAAACATATTTATACAATTTTGTCAATAATCTAACTCAAAGGACAAAATTACAAAAATAAATTTTATACGTTTAAAATTTACATAATCGAAAGAAAGGTTTTTTAACATGTCCATCCACAAAAGTTTACGCGTTGGCTCGACACTAAAACGTTATAGAAACGTTTTAAAAAGAACCGAACGTGTCGTCTTAATGCAAGAAAGAGGCACTTGGAAAGAAGGCGATTCAGTTTATGGTTTACCAAAAATGCGAGCTGGTTTTAAAATGAAAAAATCAAAAGGAAAATCAGCATCTGCAGCCACAACAGGAAAAAAAGGAAAATAATTCCATCTATAAGAACCATCTAGTCAAAAATGCGTAAAACTTTACATCGAAAAAACCCTTAACGAAAAGTTAAGGATATTTTATTTTTATAAAAAAAGCATAAAAACAATAAACTTGGTATTTTTAATGAAAAGGTGAAATCATGTTTGCAGAAAGAGTGAAAGACATTTCCGTGTCAGGAATTCGCAAAGTGTTCGATTTAGCGGCAAAAATTGAAAATCCCGTTAATTTCTCTATTGGACAAGCTGATTACGATGTCCCAGAACCACTAAAACAAGCAGCCATTGAAGCCATTCAAAAAGGGTGTAACAGATACAGTGTGACCCAAGGAATTGAGCCACTAAGAAACCAAGTCCGAGAACATTTATTAAAAACAAGAGAGTATAATCCAGAAAATATTTTTATTACATCTGGTACCTCTGGCGGTCTACTATTGGCTATGTTGGTTCTTATTAATCTAGGAGATGAAGTTTTACTTCCAGATCCATACTTCGTCATGTATAAGAATCTTATTTTACTTACTGGCGGAGTAGTAAAATATTATGACCTGTATCCTGATTTTCAAATTAAACCAGAAAAAATTGAAGAACAAATTACAGACAAAACAAAGTTGATTATTTTAAATAATCCATCCAATCCAACAGGTGCAGTCACACCATTACCTATTCTCAAACAAGTTGCAGAAATTGCTAGAAAACATGACCTCATCATCATTTCCGATGAAATTTATGACGAATTTGTATATGATGGTACATACCATTCTATGGCACCTCTGTATCCTGAAAAAACACTCCTCCTTGCTGGCTATTCCAAAACATATGCAATGCCAGGTTGGCGAATGGGATACGCAGCTGGTCCAAAATCTATCCTAGACAAAATGCTCACACTGCAACAATTTTCTTTTGTCTGTGCTCCTACACCTGCACAATATGCATGTGTGCAAGCTTTTGATCTTGACATGTCTTCTTATATTGAAAGCTATAGAAAAAAGAGAGACATGATCTACAACGGAATTAAAGAAATAGGATACAACGTTCAAAAACCACAAGGCTCTTTTTACATGTTCCCAGAAATACCCAAAAAATACAAAGACGCTGATGAATTCATAAGAGCAGCACTAGACAAAGAAATGCTCATCATTCCTGGCGGTGCATTCAGCCGTACCAACACAAACTTCCGCATTTCCTTTGCAGTGACAGAAGAAACCATTGAACGAGGTCTCAAGATTTTCAAAGAATTACTATAAAATTAAAAAACTTGCGTGTTCTACAAAACACGCAAGTTCCTTTTATTCCTTCCTCTACATAACTTATCTCATAAAATTCATCTTTCACAATGGAAACATTTTTATCCTATCTTTCATACTTATGAAAAAAATATCCTTCCATTATCATTTCTTTATAATGCAAAAATCCATCATCATTTGTTCATAAAGTTTTTCATTGTTATCATATTTTTTTTCTATATCCTGCAAAAATTTTTGGATATCACCTTCATGATTTTGTAGAAACCATTCTATGTGATTTTCAACATATCTATCTCTAATGTTTTTATCATTTAAATCATTAGGAATTCTCACCATTCGTTTATCAGTACTATCAAAACCATTAAAAGGCTCTTCTAATCTTTTTTTTGAAATTTCAATATATTCAGGGTTTATCTCAATTCCAATAAAATTACGATTTAATTGTTGAGAAACTCTTGCAGCAGTTCCACTACCTAAAAAGCAGTCCAAGACAGTATCTCCTTCATTAGAACTTGCTAAGATCATTCTCTCATAAAGAGCTTCTGGCTTTTGAGTTGGATGTTTTTTCCTATTATTATTACAATAATGAACATGGGAAAATTCCCATACATTCCCAGGATTTGCTCCTCTCATATTATTTATGCTTCTATAATATTTTTGTGGAACTCTAACACTATCAAGATTAAAGGTAAAATCATCTGATTTATTAAACATTAAAATATCATCATGTCTTGGGCTAAATCCTTTTTTTTTACCTATACCTTGTGTATAGTGCCAAGTAATCCAAGAATTAAACTTCATGCCCAACTCTTGCTCTAAAATCATATAAAGATAGGAAATATACCTTGTTCCCATAAATATATAAATCGTACCACTTTTTTTCAGTACTCTATATGCTTCCTTAACCCAATTTCTTGTAAATTCTATATAATCATCATGAATTAAATTATCTTTTGTTTTACCATAATCTTTATTGAGATTATAGGGTGGATCTGTGACTACTAAATCTATAGATTTGTCTTCAATATCCTGAATTTTATCTAATACATCGCCTAATAACAGTTGTATTTTTACTCCTTTATCCAGCCCCATCTTTTAGCCTCTCTATACCAATCTTTAAAAGTTCTCCTTGAAGAATGCATATATTTATAATCCAATAATTGACAAAATTCCCAAGTCGTTCTTTCTGTTCGTGTCACATAATGGATATCTTTTATTTGAATTTGTCCGGTCCCAAGTGCAGGGTTGTATGAAATATCTTCAGTAGATATATATTTCAAATCATATGCATTAAAATCTGTAATTTCCATTATTCCTTCAAAAAGTCGTGTAACTTCATTTTTTTTAGAATATACCTTATGTTTTATGCTTAGGATAATAAACATAAAGTCTGGATCTTCAACATAAGCTGTTCTTATTCTACTAAATGATGTTATATTAGGACTTTTCCCAGATGTTTGTATATCTTCAGAAGTTGCTTTAACATCAACATTGCCAGTAATATAATGATTATTTTTTTGAAACTGAAGAATTATATCTGCCATTGCCAATCTTTCTTGAGCTTCAACATTTATTAAATTATATTCGTTGTTAGGATCTTCATTTAAATCACTGAAAACATCAAATGCCCATGCTTCAATCATCGGACCTGCAATTTTATTTATATTTTCTAATGGCAAACCTCTTTTTAAATTAGTATTAATGATTATCCTATTATTCCCCATTTTTTCATTTTTTTCAAGAATAGACTCCATGGCTTGAGTTATATAATCAGAATCTTCTCTATACGTTTTACATTCTAGCGGTTTTTTTAGACTTAATTCTTCATAAGATTTCACTTAATAGCTCCTTTACAATATTATAATGAATCTATAAAAGAGTTTGAATATTATTCCTTTTAAAATATCTAAAAATACTTATTAATATCCTATATATCTAAGCACTAGTTATTTGTCATTAAATTTATGCAACTATCCTGCTTCAGAAGAACTACGAGTAAGTGCAATGAAAAAAAAGCGGTCAAGGTTAAAAAGTTTATTCTCCTAAAAAATTGCTATCACTAAAAATACAAAAACTCCGACGAATTCATAAAAGTTGCACTACTTTAATAACAAGATATTATAATATTTTTTATAGTAATTTTCCATATTTTCTAATGTATATGTTTTTTACTATAGTGGTAATAGATAAATAGAGAAATACTACTGTCAATAAATAGAACCAAAAATCTACTGGCATTGATATAAAATCAAGAGCTACACCGAGTTTTGTATAAGGAATAATAGTTCCTACTGCTACAGTACAACCTGTCACTAAAAACATAGGTAAGGAAGGCTTGCTTTGTAGAAAAGGAATCTTTTTTGTTCTCAAAGTATACAGAACTAAAGTTTGTGTCCATAAAGATACTAAATACCAACCAGTATGAAAGATGGAGATAAAGATAAGCTGTTCATCACCTGTCAAGCTCCTATATCCACTACCTAAAAATTTAGGAATAATAATAATATAAAGGGCAAAGAAAGTCAAAATATCAAATATAGAACTGATAGGCCCAAACCATAGCATAAATCGTCTTACCTCATCAGAATTCAATTTCTGTGGATTTCTTAAATATTTTGGATCCATTTTATCAAAAGGAATCGATAAACAAGAAATATCATAGATGAGATTTAAAAATAAAAGTTGCATAGGTTGCATAGGTAAAAAAGGTAGGAAAATACTTGCAA
This sequence comes from Planctomycetota bacterium, assembly GCA_017993505.1. Classification (GTDB taxonomy): domain Bacteria; phylum Planctomycetota; class Uabimicrobiia; order Uabimicrobiales; family JABWCH01; genus JAGOMP01. Next base: position 13,488 of record JAGOMP010000028.1, on the reverse strand, counting down.
GCAACACAGAAAAAATATTACCAAAATTAGAAGAAACTGTAATGGTAATATACTTCATAATATTTCCAAAAATTTCTCTTCCGTTTATAACACCTTTTTCTAAAATTCCCAAATCTTTTTCTAATAATATAAGATCAGCTGATTCTTTAGCTATGTCAACAGCATTATCTACAGATATACCAACATCTGCTTCTCTCATTGCAGGCGAGTCATTGATACCATCACCAAGAAAACCAACTGCATGACCAGCTTCACGCATAAGCTTAACTAAGCGAGCTTTTTGAGTAGGATTTAATTTGACAAAAATATTATACTCATTGCTTGCCCTCTTAAGTTCGTTATCATTCATGAATTCGACTTGATCTCCTGTTAAGAAATCATCTGCATCAATTCCTACTTGACGACATACTGCTTGCGTAACATACTGATTGTCTCCTGTTAAGACCTTGACTTGAACTTTTTCTCTAGCCAAAGCTTCAATGGCTTCTTTTGCTCCTTCTTTTGGTGGATCTAAGAAAGCGAGATAACCTATTAAAGTCATGTCACTTTCATCTTTTACAGAAATTTCATCATGACTTAGGACTATTTCTTTTAGTGACAATCCTAATACCCTTAATCCTTTTTTATTTAGACTTTGAACATAATCTAAAGCCTTAATTCTTTGGTCTTCATTTAATTCCTGAGTCTGTCCTTTAATCAATATCTTATTGGTAACATGGAGCATTTCCTCAATCGCTCCTTTAGTAATGAGGAGTTGCCTATGTCCTTTTTGCACAAGGACACTCAATCTTCTTCTTTCAAAATCAAAGGGAATCTCATCTATTTTTTTTGCTACAAGGTCATGGATTGGTAATTCTTTTCTCCCTCTTCGAATAATAGCACGATCAATTACATTCTTAAGACCTGTCTGAAGAGAACTGTTGAAATAAGCAAACTTAAGTACTTCAAAATCTTCTTCCCCACTGCTATTTAAATAATATTCCAAAGAAATATTATCTCGTGTGAGAGTACCAGTTTTGTCTGTGCAAAGTATGTCTATAGCACCAAAATTTTGTATAGCATTCATATCTTTAACAATAGTGCCTTTGTCAGAAAGACGTTTTGCACCTCTTATTAAATTTGAATTTACTATCACAGGCAACATTTCTGGAGTAAGCCCCACAGCAACAGATATACCAAAGAGTAAAGCTTGTATCCAACTACCTGTTGAAAAACCATTCATCAAAATGACAAGGGGAGCAATGACTACCATCAACTTAATGAGAAGATGGGAAGTTGATTCTATTCCTTTTTCAAAATTAGTTTTAATAGGACTGGAATGAAGTTTCTTTGCAATCTCTCCAAAAAGTGTTTCATTAGCTAATCTAACAACAACACCAAGCCCTGTTCCACTCACTACTTCTGTTCCCATATATGCCATATTTTGGAACTCAGTGTCAGCTTGCCCCTTTTTAATTTTACCATTTGCACTTTTTTCAACTAAAATACTTTCACCAGTAAGGGGAGTTTGAGAAATAAACAAATCCTTGCTATCCAAGATTCTAACATCAGCAGGAAGCATGTCGCCAGCCGATAAATGAATAATATCACCTAAAACTATCTCTTCTGTAGGAATTTCTTCAGCTCTACCTTCTCGGATAATGCTAGATGTTACTTCTACCATTTGGTCTAGGTTCTCAATAGAACGTTTTGTTTTTAATTTCTGTACAATTTCTAAAGTAGCACTAACCAAAACCAAACTAACAATAATTACAGCACTTGTTAAATCCTTACTTTCTTTTGCTACAAAAAGATACTCTGTAGTAAAAGCAATACATGCTAGAACTATTAAGACCAATGTAAACGGTGATAAAAATGATTCAAGAATAATTTGTAATACACTTTTTTCCTTCTTATACTTGATTTCATTTCTACCATACTTTTCTTGACGTGTTGGAACTTCGTCAAGTAATAAACCCTTTCTACTTGTCTCTAAAGTTTCTAGAAGTTCTTCACGCGTCATTGTTGCTAAAATATAGTTATTTAATTTCATAACACGTTACCTATTCACCTTTTTATTCATTTGAGGCAACGAAACAGAATGGCTGCTTAAGGTGGGCTCGCCATTCAGATTCGTTATTTTTATTCATACTCAATTGTTGCCTCGAACCCTCTGGGGAATCCATCTCAACTAACCTCCATTATAAATATTGTGAAATTAAATAAAAAAACTCTCACAATAAGTGAGAGCCTATTACATAACACAAGTATTTAATTCTTTGTGGAGTTTTAGCACTATACAACGTAAACATACAGTTAGCCACGTTATGGAAAGCCTTATATAAATCGACAATCCCTGTTATACCCATTGGCGTCTTTCGACATTTTTGGGCAGTGACCTATGTTTGTATAGGAGCCTCACTTAACAATCTACTTTAATTTTTATTTTAAATCTTATTCAATTTTCACCCTGTATTATATTATAAAATTATAAAAAATCAAATAAAATATTTATTTTTTTCTATTTTTTATAGCACAATACAACCACTTCCAAAAAATTATGCAAGTGCTTTTCCCTAAAAATACTTTCTCTCGTATCTATCATCATTGAAACTCTATAAATATTATAAAAAAAATCTTGATAGCATACAGTTTTCAGACGAATATTATAATAAATTTCAGTCTATAACGTAACGGTAAAAAAGATGTTAAAATGCTCTGTATTGACAATAAAAAGGTTTTTTTTATAATATTTATAGCACATAGCATTATAAATTAAAGGAGGTATAAAAATGATGGAGATACAAAATAAAACATTAAAAGGATATACCTTTATTGATTTATTTGCTGGGATTGGCGGTTTTAGACTTGCACTTGAATCTTTTGGTGCAAAATGTGTGTATTCTAATGAATGGGATAAATATGCAAAAGAAACATACAAAATGAATTTTGGTGATATGCCAGAAGGTGATATAACACAAGTACATGAAAAAAATATTCCAGATCACGATATTCTATGTGCTGGTTTTCCATGCCAAGCATTTTCCATCAGTGGAAAACAAAAGGGATTTGAGGACAGCAGAGGTACACTATTTTTTGATGTTGCTAGGATCGTAAAAGAAAAAAGACCTATGATTATTTTTTTAGAAAACGTCAAAAATTTTGCTACGCACGATTCTGGAAATACTTTAAAACTTGTCAGAAAAACAATGCAAGAATTGGGTTATAGTTTTGATAGTGATATTTTAAATCCTATAAATTATGGTATCCCTCAAAATAGAGAACGTATATATATGATTTGCTTTAGAGAAGACATTCAAAGAACATCATTTGTTTTTCCTAAACCTTTTCAATTGAATAAATATGTAGAAGATTTTCTATTGCCAAATAATAAAGTAAAAGACCTTATCATTGAAAGAGATGATATAGTGCTAAATAATAAAGCATCTATCCATCAAAATTCTAATTCTACAATCCGAGTAGGTACAATTGGAAAAGGCGGACAAGGTGAAAGAATTTATTCTCCAAAAGGAATTGCCATTACTTTATCTGCACATGGTGGTGGTATTTTCTCTAAAACAGGTGGCTATTTCATTGATGGCAAAATCAGAAAACTCCATCCACGTGAATGTGCAAGACTTATGGGATTCCCCGACACCTACAAACTCAATCCCAGTAATCACCAAGCATATAAACAACTAGGAAATTCTGTAGTCATTGACGTATTGCAATGTATCACAAAACAAATAACAAACGCACTATGTCATGAATACAGTGGAATTCAACAGTTGTCTTTTTTCTCATCAAAGAAATTCATGAATTGTGTGAAATTATAAAGTAATAAAAATAATTTTATACAGTCTTCTTTGGTTACATCTCTATCCATCATACCATGAAGTAAAAAATTACGATTTAAAATCTCTGGTTCATTCTTAAAATCATCACCATGTTTAAAGAATATTTTTAATGCAGTAAAAATATTCTCCTTATACAATATGAAAGATATAATTTCCTCTATATTTGTTAGTTTAATACTACCAAAGTATTTTTTAATTGCCCTTAAACAAACTGCCTTCTGTTTTTCATTCGATCGATATCTAATGCTCATAGAATCAATCATTGGAAATAGAATGCCTGCACATCCTGTATAATGCTTAGATTTAAAACATTCTATCACTTCATTCAAATTAGAGTCATTTATATTTTCCATTTTACGAAGCATATCAAATACCCGTTCCATATGGTTATCGCTAATGTATGGTTCCATCATATTATAAGCATTTTTAGAATTTTTTGGTGCAATAATATAAGCTTGTAGTGGCATTTCAGGAGGAATGGTCCATCCATATTTTCCCCATGACACCATGATTTTGATCCACGATTTTAGAATCCATGAACTTATCACCAGAAGTGAACGACTTAATTCGGATAGATATTCCCACCCTGAGTCAACGAAAATTTTTACACTTTCTATTTTTTCTGCTGAATCCTCTGATGATTCATCTTCTTGAGAAAAATTTTTTACAAAATTTTTCAATGATTTAGATAAACTTTCTTTTACCTCAATACCTGTTTGTAGAATTGCACGTACGAATTTTTCATTGTTATCAGTTATTTTAGATAATTCATAATTCTTACGCAATGTATCCTCTTCATTAACACAAATTTCTATATACTTATCAAATATGGAATTATCTAGATTGTATATTTCTTTAAATTCAAACACACCTTCTGTACGACTTACAATGATTGCAGCCACAATGGAACGAAAATCACCTGTAAATGAATTTTCTAATGTTTTATAGATAAAAGCTATGTCAGAAAAGTACAATTGAGGAGGTATTTCACATTTTTTATCTGCAATTTCTACTCTTATTTTTTTTTCATCTGTGATGGTCAATTTCAAGTCTGCCATAGTATTTTTCCTTTTTTGAAATTTATCATAATGATATTAAAACTATACTCATATCTTCAAACCAAAATTCTTTCCATTGTTTTTCGCTTAGTTGTCATGCCTAAAAGCTATTGAAATAGCTAACTTATATATATTTTATATACATAAGCTATAGCTTTTTGAAGTTTTTCAGATTCAATGTTTTGTATAAATTTACTCATGTAATCCCAATGAGGGTTTCCATTTTTAATACAAATAAAAAGATACCTTATTTTTGTAATCTATTAAGCATAACGTATCCTTTTTCATTGTTTTTATTTGTGTACTAAGTCTTGATTCTTTTGTAATCTACACTCTAGTTGATCTATCTTTACAAATTGTTTCTTTACGATGACCATCTTTATCAAAATTTTTTCTCAAGGCTCTTTCTACAGGAATAATAGAACAACACATAAGTATAGATTGGAATGCAATAACAAAGCCTCCTACTGTGTCCACAATATTATCCTCGTATCCATAGACAAAAATCATAGGCATAATAGAGAAAATTAATAGTTGCTTTCCTAAAATCCACCATAATTTCCCACAATATTGGTGAGCGAAATCCCATGTTTCTTGATTTTTTTTTGACATACTTGTCCTATATCCATAAAGAGAATTGATTTGTTTAGGAGGTTTATAAATAACAATCCAATTCCAATCATAGCAATAGGTATAACTAAAACTATAATAAACATAAAAATCCAAAAGTCCATTTTCCCCTCTCCATAAAAAAAGTGACAGATTTTTTATTTTTTATTGCCTAAATTTTAATAAAAAGATACGTCACTTTATTTTTTGTCAACGTATCTGTTTCCATTGTTTTTGTTTGTTCGTTAAATCGTAATTTTTTGTTAATCTACACTCTACTTTATCTACCTTTATAAATTGGAGTTTGTTTACGATTACCATTTTTATCAAAATTTTTTTTCAATGCTATTTCTGTAAGAATAATAGAGAATAACATGACTAAAACTTGACATAAGAGTATACTAGATTCTACTATTTCAACAATATTTTTATCGCACCAACATACACAAAGTATAGGCAAAGGAGATAAAATGAATAGATACTTTCCTAAAATCCAAAATAATTTTCCAGAATGTTGTTGAGCAAAATCCCATGTTTCTTGACTTTTTTTTGACATAAGTGATCTATAGCCAAACATAGAATTGATTTCTATAGGAGGTATATATATACCGAATAATCCCCCTACCATCGAAATAATAGGTATAAGCATAACTTTAAAAAACGTAAAAGTCCAATCCCCCATTTCCCCTCTCCATAAAAAAGCAACAGATTTTCTATTCCTTAAATTTTAATAAAAAGATACGTCATTTTATTTTTTTATAATTTATTAAGAATAACGTATCCTTTTTCATTGTTTTTGTTTGTTCGTTAAATCGTAATTTTTTGCTAATCTACACTCTACTTTATCTACCTTTATAAATTGGAGTTTGTTTACGATTACCATTTTTATCAAAATTTTTTCTCAATGCTATTTCTGTAAGATTAATAGAGAATAACATGACTAGAACTTGACATAAGAGTATACTAGATTCTACTATTTCAACAATATTTTTATCGCACCAACATACACAAAGTATAGGCAAAGGAGATAAAATAAATAGATACTTTCCTAAAATCCAAGATAATTTTCCAGAATATTGTTGAGCAAAATCCCATGTTTCTTGACTTTTTTTTGCCATAGGTGATCTATAGCCAAATGCCATCATAGGTGATTTTATAGGAGGTATATATATATCTAATAATCCCCCTACCATCGAAATAATAGGTATAAGCATAACTTTAAAAAACGTAAAAGTCCAATCCCCATTTCCCCTCTCCATAAAAAAGCAACAGATTTTCTATTCCTTAAAATTTAATAAAAAGATACGTCATTTTATTTTTTTATAATTTATTAAGAATAACGTATCCTTTTTCATTGTTTTTGTTTGTTCGTTAAATCGTAATTTTTTGCTAATCTACACTCTACTTTATCTACCTTTAGAAATTATTTTGTTTACGATTACCATTTTCATCAAAATTTTTTTTCAATGCTATTTCTGTAAGAATAAAAGAGCAATACATAAGAATAATTTGGAATATTATCCAACTGCCTCCTACTATTTCAACAGTTTTTTGATCGCGCTTATATATAAAAATTATAGTAAGAAGGGAGAAAATTAATAGATATTTTCCTAAAAGCAAGAATAATTTTCCCCAATATTGTTGAGCAAAATCCCATGTTTCTTGACTTCTATTGAGCATAAGAAGGTCACATTTAAAAGAAATTTTCTTAGGTGGTAGATATTGTTGAAATATTCCAATTAAAATCATGCCAATAGGTATAAGCATAACTTTCAAACACATAAAGAGCCAACATCCCATTTTTCTTCTCCATAAAAAAAGCAACAGATTTTTATTTTCTATTTTTTAAAGTTTAATAAAAAGATACGTCATTTTATTTTTTTTACAATTTATTAAGCATCGTGTATTCTTTTCATTGTTTTTGTACTAAGTCTTTATTTTTTTGCTAATCTATATTTTATCTCTATAAATTGTTGCACTACGATTACCATTTTTCCAATTTTTAGATATTTTTTCCCAAGATATGTCTCCATAATGAAAAACGGCGTCGATAAATAAAATCTGGGCTAATATCAGACACTCTCTTACTATTGCAATAGTATTGGCATCGCACCAACATATACAAAGCATAGGTAAAGGAGAAAAAATGAATAAAATCCTTCCTGCAATCCACAATAATTTTCCATAATGTTTGCAAGAAGCATTCCATTTTTCATCATTCATCTTTGGCGTATATAATAACCCACGATCTAGACTGTCTTGTGAAGGAGGTTTATATATACCTTGCAATCCCACTACCATCGCAATAATAGGTATAAGCATAACTTTAAAAAACATAAAAGTCCAATCTCCCATTTTTCCTCTCCATAAAAAAAGTAGCAGATTTTTATTTTCTATTTCCTAAATTTTAATAAACAAAACATGTCACCTTATTTTTTGTAAACGTATCCTTTTGTATTGTTTTTATTTTTATGCATTGATTTTTTGCTAATCTACATTCTACTTGATTTATCTCTATAAATTTTTGATCTACGACGACTATTTTCATTATTTTCATTTTTTTTATTTGGGTTTCTTTCTAGAATAAGCATAAGAAGGAGTGGGATAAGTACACTCTGGAGTTCTAATATTCTCTCTTCTACTTGCCAAATAGTATTTTTATCGCTATCTTGTACACAATTCATAGGCATAGGAGAAAAAATTAATAGAAGACATCCTGAAATCAACAAGAATTTTCCCAAACGTTGTTGAGCAACATTCCATGATTCTTGATCTTTCTTGAATGTAGATGCCAATTCTAAAAAAAAATCATTTATTTTAGAATTTTTAAATAGATAAGGAATTTTTAATATAACTAATATTCCTGTTACAATTATTAAAATAGGTATAAATGTAAGTTTAAACGTATAAGTCAATAAAATCATTTGTTATCCCCATAAAAAAGCAACAGATCTTTATTTTTTATTTCCTAAATTTTAATAAAAAGAAAAAGATACGTCACCTTATTTTTTTGTAATTTATTAAGAATAACGTATCCTTTCATTGTTTTTACACTAAGTCTTTATTTTTTTGCTAATCTATATTTTATCTCTATAAATTGTTGCACTACGATTACCATTTTTCCAATTTTTAGATATTTTTTTCCAAGATATGTCTCCATAAAGAAGAACGACAGAGATAAAGAAAACTTGGATTGCTATCAGACAGTCTCCTACTATTTTAACAGTATTGGCATCGCACCAACATATACAAAGCATAGGTAAAGGAGAAAAAATGAATAAAATCCTTCCCACAATCCAAGATAATTTTCCAGAATGTTTGCAAGAAGCATTCCATTTTTCATCACTCATCTTTGGTGTATATAATAACCCACGACGTATAAAAGGACTGTCTTGTGAAGGAGGTCTATATATATTGAATAATCCAATTATCATCATGATAATTGGGAAAAGCATAACTTTAAAAAACGTAAAAGTCCAATCTCCCATTTTTTCTCTCCATAAAAAAAACAACAGATCTTTATTTTTTATTTTTTAAATTTTAATCTGAAGATACAGATACGTCAACTTATTTTGTGTAATTCATTCTATTTTATTTATCTCTACAAATTGGAGTTTGTCTACGACGCCCCCTTTTATCAAAATTTTTTCTCAATGCTATTTCTGTAAGAATAAGAGAGAATAACATAACTAGAGCTTGAAATACCATTATACTTAATCCTACTTTTTCTATAATATTGTAACTACTCTTATATACATAAATCATAGGCACAAGAGGGATAATTAATAGAATTCTTCCTAAAATCCAACATAATTTTCCAGCATATTGTTGAGCAAAATCCCATGTTTCTTGACTTTTCTTTGCCATAGGTGTTCTATAACCCAACATAAAATGGATTCGTTTAGGAGGTTTATATATAGCTAATAATCCCCATGATATCATACTAATAGGTACTACTAAAACTTTAAAAAACATCAAAGACCAACATCCCATTTTCCCTTCTCCATAAAAAAAGCAACAGATCTTTTATTTCCTAAATTTTAATAAAAAAAAAAAGATACGTCAACTTATTTCTTGCAATTTATTAAGTATAACGTATCCTTTTTATTTTTTTTATTTGTGTGAAAGCTTTAAAAACTTATTATATTTAATTTTTGAAGTTTGTGTATTTGTTATAACATCAACGATAGAAATATTATGAATTCATTATATCCATAATGGAAAAATAATAAATATACATGGTATTTGTTAATAAACAATCACATTATCGCCTTTTTCTAGCACTTCGAGGATTAAAATCAAGCACATCAAGAATAAAGCCAATTTTAATCAGAGTAAGAATAATTAAAATGACAAGGCTTAAATAACCGTAAGGATAAGGAGTTTTCATTCCTTTCAAATTTGCAAATAATGGATCAATCATAACACCTAAAAGTGATGTTAATAAAAACATATTGATCTCATCAATGACTTCATTTCTATCTGCACTTGGAAGCTCAGCCCTCCCACGTTTCCCAAATATAGCATTTCGTAACTCATTAAAGTTAAAACGTCTATTGTACATTAAAATCTTAAAAATTAAACACACAATCACAACAATCAGCCCGATAGTCCAATATTTCTTATCATGTTCTGTCATATCAGGCACCCATTGAATTTTACTAATATCTTTTGTTATCTTTGTGGCTTCGTTTGTTATGTCAAATATGGGATCCGTGACTTTACTAACACCTACTGTTCTCCCTATTTCTCGTCCAGGAGTTGCAATTGTCTCGTTTATACCAGAAAGAACATCACTTGCTTTTTCTATAAATTGTCCTGGTAGAAAAATTAAATTAGATTCATAAAGATATAGCCCTACCCCAATACCAATAAGAGTAGATAGGACTTCTTTCATAGTATTATTCCAGTCTGCTTTTTGTAAATAATTGCTTGTTTCCCAAGGTTGAAAGACTTTTCCATTCCTAAAAAACATGGCATTCGGATTCAGAGCTTTTGCATTTATAAAAAGTTTTAAAAGTAGACAAACTACGACTGTGATAATACCTGGTTTAGGATTGACAAATTGTTCTGAACTAGATAATCCAAACCAACTTGTTTTTGTAATCGGAGCTGAAAAAATACCAATAGTTATACCTATAATGATAGTAAGTATCTCTTGCAAAATACCATTTAAATCAATCCATGTTTTACGCTTACTTTTGTAGCCAAATAGTCTATCTAAATCTAAAATTCGTAAATATATCAACAATTTAATAATAACAATAGCTATAAAAATATATAAACAAGTATGAAAAAAATTAATATTTTTAGGTGTTGTCCAAGAACCAGGCCATCTCATTTCAAAAGGTCTTCCTTCGGGCATTCCAAGAAGACCTAAAAATTCTTCTCGTTTTTCAAAAGAATAAAAACCAGCTGCAATTCCAATTAAAACTGAACTAGCTTCTTGAAAAAGATTATTTATACCATGACGGTCAAAAAAAGTATATGCTCGTGAAGGATAAAAAAATTTCATATAAATTTTCCTTTATAACGTACTATATATATATAAGATTGCATTATAAACATATATAGAAGATTACATCATAAATATAAACATATCTAAAAAAGTATCATAAATATATATAACAGATTGTATAATAAACAAATATAGAAAAATAAACAAGATATTTTTCAATTTGACTTTTGATTTTCAAAAGTTTATAATTTCTTAAGAGTATAAAAAATCAATCAACCCCTTTTATTATAGAGAGGTGATCTATGAAAACAAAACAAAAAATACTCTTTTTTTTGTTATTTTTACCTTTAGCTCTAGGTTTGCCGATTACAGCTCAACACTGTGAATTTAGCGAACCTTATGCATCTACAGAGACGCCTGCATCTATAACGACATCTATAGACTCATCTTACACAGAATATAGAAATCTATATGAAGACTCATCATATATAGAAGATATAGATCTATACGAAGACACATCATATGCTGTGGAAGATGCAACGGATGCACCGTATCTGAAACTTGCATCATGGAATATTCGAATTTTTAGTAAAAATCGAACAGATGATGAGTTAAAAAAAATTTGTAAAGTTGCTCAAAAATTCGATTTCATTGGAATCATAGAATTACGTGACTCCACAATCATGGATAGAATGGTAGCAATGCTTAAAAGTCAATATGGAAAAAACTATCGATACGAATTCAGCCCAGCAGTAGGTGCTGGTGTCAAAGAATACTATGCATTTCTATACGATACAAGCAGAGTTCGCCTTTTAACTTCAGGAAAAATTTATCAAGACAGTACATTCTTACGTTGTCCCTATTATGCTACCTTTAAAGCTGGTCAGTTCGACTTTACGGTAATCATTATACATGTAATCTGGGGCAACACAGTAGGAGAACGAAGAAAAGAAATCCAACGATTGGCAACTGTCTACCAGAATATCCAAGATAGTGATCCTAAAGAAAATGACATCATACTTATGGGAGATTTCAATCGAAACCCCGACGATGACTTAGCATGGGGACCACTCCGATCTATTCACAGCATGAACGTTCTTTTTGCACTTCCTGCTTCTAGCATGATTTGGGATACAAATCTGTATGATAACATGATGTTTCAAAGCGTCTATACTTCAGAATATACCCTAGACAAAGGCATCGTACGATTTGATGAAACTGATTTTGGGAATGATGATAATGCCGCGAACAAAGCAGTGTCAGACCATCGACCAATTTGGGCACAATTTCGAACAGATTATGACGATGACTAAAATAAAATATTCAGAGTCATGTTTAAAAAAAATATTCAACATTATTAAAAGTAAAAGTAGCTATTCTGAATAGCTACTTTTTTTATCAACATTATTTTCCCTCCCCAAGCAACTTTCTTTTCCCCGAGCAACTTCTCTCCCCCGAGCAACATTTGCCACCCCAGAGCAGATTAACTCCCCAGAGCAGATTAACTCCCCAGAGTATATTCCTATTCCGCGATCAACATTTGCCTCCCCAGAGCAGATTAACTCCCAGAGTATATTCCGCGATCAACATTTTCCTCCCCAGAGCAGATTAACTCCCCAGAGTATATTCCGCGATCAACATTTTCCTCCCCAGAGCAGATTAACTCCCCAGAGTATATTCCGCGATCAACATTTTCCTCCCCAGAGCAATTTTCCTCCCCAGAGCAATTTTCCTCCCCAGAGCAATATTGCCTCCCCAGAGCAACTACCAACTTCCCCTCCTCAGAGAAAATCCCCGCCCAGAGTAACTTTTCAAAAAAATCGTTGTCCAATGACCATGTATAATTAAATTAGAAAACTATACATGTATTAAAAATATCTGTCCAATGCATGTATATAATAAAATTAGATGATTATACACGCACAAAAAAATCGTTGTCCAATGACCATGTATAATTAAATTAGAAAACTATACATGCATTAAAAAAACCTGTCCAATGCATGTATATAATAAAATTAGATGATTATACACGCACAAAAAAATCGTTGTCCAATGACCATGTATAATTAAATTAAATGATTAGACAAGCACTTAAAATACATGTCACAAAGGCGTGTAGAATGAAAATAGAAAGTTACCATGAATTTAACAATATGTTGTCAAATGCATGGATATAATATAAAAAAAGAGACTACACAGGGTAGTCTCTTTTCAATAAGGGAAGTCTCACTTTCTATAAAGGAGTATACCATGGCGACAAGAATTCGTATTACACGAGTTGGAGCAACTTATCATGTAACCGTACGTTGCAATAACAAGGAACATCTGATTGATCCAGAAACGTTCAGTCCGATGTATAAAAGAGTTTTGCAATTGGCAAAAGAAAAATATGAAGTGGAGGTTCATAATTATACAATTATGACTAACCATGTTCATTTAGTCTTGATGACGAATCTAGACAATATTTCACGGTTCATGCAATACGTTAATAGTCAATCAGCTAGACGATACAATAGAATGATTGGTC
>JAGOMP010000084.1 GCA_017993505.1 Planctomycetota bacterium | reverse complement strand
TGCATTGCCGTCAAGTCCGCAGACGTAAATTCGGCAAGAACTTTGCCTATTTGTTTTTTTAATTCTGTTAGTAAATTCAAACTTGCATTGTAATCTCTGCCTATTTTTAAACCACATTCATTACAAATATACACTCTATAAAATATTTATATTATTTTATAGAATTTTATAGATTATTTAAAGCAGTTGATAGCCCTAAACAAAATAGAAATGAAATGATTTTTGATATCATTTTATTTATACTTATATAGTATCAGATATAAGAGCTATGTTAAGAATGGAAACACAAATTTTAAGAATGCAACAATAGCATATATAAAATAACAATACAATCTAAATTAGAATATATAAAATAACAATACAATCTAAATTGGCTATATAAAATACTAGTACCTTTATTATCAAGGCATCTAGTTTTTTTATTGTATTTTTCAATATACAAGGTATAATTATTTGAAAATACACAAACAAAACTTCATAAATAAAATGGAAGAGCAAAGCATGAAATGCTTAGAAAATCAAATTTTAAAAATACTTCAAGAGCTACAACAAAACCACAATATACATAGCGTCAGAGCAGAATTTGAATCTGAAGGGGCAAGATTAGAAGAAGTTTTGCGTCTACGCCACATAGCTCAACAAGCAAACCTTCCTTTAACATTAAAAATTGGCGGATGCGAAGCAATACGCGATCTATATGATGCTCGCGATTTAAATGCAGTAGCTATCATTGCACCTATGATAGAAACAGCCTATGCAATGCAAAAATATGTACAAGCAACTCATAAAATTTTTTCCCAAGACGAATGGAACAACACACAATTCTATATAAATATAGAAACGAAAACAAGCATACAAAATTTACCAGAAATACTACAGTCGCCTTATTTCATAGACGTCACAGGCATTGTTATAGGTAGAGTGGATCTTGTAACATCTCTAGGAAAAACACGCCAAGAAATTGATTCCCCAGAAATCCAGGCTATGAACAAGAATATTGCCCTACAACTACCTGTTAACAAAGAACTTGCCATAGGAGGTGGTATTACAGAAAAATCTCTACCCTTCCTAAAAACAATCCCTAAACTCTCCAGAACAGAAACAAGAAAAATCGTATTCCACCATGTGCCAACACCAGAAGCATTACATAAAGCTAGCCAATTTGAGCTACTATGGTTACAATATAAACAAAATCACTACATAACACTTAGCCAAGAAGATGCCCAACGAATTCAACTACTAGAACAACGTTTACAAATAAACCATTAGAAAGACAAACTATGCAGAACTTTATATTTGATCTAGACGGTACACTACTACACACAGCTCCTCAAGTTTTACAGAACCTACAACAAGCATACCAGAAAGCTGGACAACCCTGTGATTCTGATAAATTCCAGCCATGTCTTTTAGGACCACCCTTACAAGATATCATTGAAAAACTTTCTCCAAAATTATCATATGACATAAAAAGCCAAATTATAGAAAACTTTCACAAACTCTATGACCATGCTGAAAATGATATAACTATACCATTTCCTCATATCATAGATACACTGCAAACACTCCAAAAACAAAATAAAAAACTATTCATAGCTACCAATAAACCTCTAGTATCTACTCATCGTCTATTCCAGCAACATAATATGTTTGGCTACTTTCAAGACATATACACAGTAGATAAATATTCTCCACCCATTACAAAAACACAAATGATAGAAGAAATTATTCAAAAATATAATCTAGAAAAAACAGAAACCACTATGATCGGTGATGCTATCACAGATGCCCAAGCTGCCAAACAAGCTACTATATATTCGATCAGCGTTCTCTGGGGCTATGAAGAAGATAAACAACTGCTACAAGAAGTTACAGATAAAACTATCCAATCCCCCACTGAACTTCTTTCTTTATAAAATAGTATTTGACGCATCAAAAAAATATTTGCATTGTTAAAACAATTCCCAGAGCAAAAGAAGTCTGGCTCTGAGTTTTATACAATATCCCCAGGGCAAAAGAAGTCTGGGCTTGTATCCCCAGTGCAAAAAAAAATTGGCACTATGTCTGAGGCATAAAAATATTACGACTGATGAAAAAGTGTCTACTAAATTTTATGTCTGACACTATAGCATACCTAAAAACAACTATGAACAAAATACATATACAATCTATTACAAAAAAATATACAGTCTATTTCCAAAAAAATACTCAATTTTTATCAGAACTGGCAAATTATCCATATTCACTATTTATCATAGATAAAAACGTGTCCAAGTACCACCCTAACATAGAAACACAAATTTTATCTTCATCCCATTCAAAAACTATAACTCTTTCTGTAAATGAGTATAAAAAAACACTACGCACTGCTATCTATCTCTATGACAAAATAATGCAATTCTCTCATAAACGAAACACATATCTTATATCTTTAGGCGGTGGTATACTGCAAGATCTCTGTGGTTTTATAGCCTCCACCCTGTATCGTGGAATCCCTTGGATCATTATACCAACAACGTTATTATCACAAGCTGACAGTTGCATAGGAGGGAAAAACGCACTAAATCATCAAAAATACAAAAACATGATAGGAACTTTCTATCCACCAGACCAAGTTCACGTATATCCTTATTTTTTATCTACACTTACACCAAAAAATTATTACTCAGGATTAGGAGAAATTGCCAAAGCTCATATTATGCATAGTGAACAAGCAACACAACAACTCATACAACAACTTCCTAAATTAGCACATAGAGATACCACAACACTACAAAACGCAATCCAACTCTCTCTAAAACTCAAAAAAACATACATTGAAAAAGATGAACTTGACTTAGGACCACGAAATATGCTCAACTATGGACATTGCTTTGGACATGCTATAGAAACTACAACAAACTACCGCATACCCCATGGTCAAGCAGTCATTCTGGGAATCATCCTATCTAATCTTTATGCAAAAAATATTGGTAAACTCCTACCATCTAAAGAACAATATATACGCACCCACCTACTTCTACCACTCCTCCAAAAACATACCTATACGATTCCTATACAACCAACTGTCGATGCTATGAAACAAGATAAAAAAAATACAGGGAATGGTCTAAGCCTTATTATTTTACAAAATAACCATGAACTCCTCAAAACAACTATTTCCCCAGACATAGCAACGCAACTTCTACAACAACTACCCTCACTTATCTCTCCAAGCATATAAATCAACATATATTCATTGAGAACAAAAATGATCGATACAATTTTTATAGAATTTTGCAATACTATTCAAAAACATAACTTATGGCAAGAAAACGAAACTATTCTTCTTTCCATATCTGGTGGAGCAGACTCCATTGCCTTATTAGATTTATGTACACGTTATCGTGACCAATACAAAAACATTTACTTTATTGTAGCTACCTTTGACCATGGACTACGAAAAGAAAGCCAGAAAGAAGTACAAATTGTTAAACAATTATGTCATTCCCGTGGGATACCATGTTATTCTCAAGAATTTCATCTAGATTCCGCCATGCCTAGCATGGAACAAAAAGCAAGAGAAAAAAGATATACAATTTTAGAACAAATAGCTATAGAGTGCAATGCAACAAAAATTGCAGTTGGGCACCATAGCGACGATCAAATAGAAACAATCTTATTTCACTTTCTCAAAGGCACAGGAATTCGAGGTTTAGCAGGTATGCTTTGGAAACGACCCTTAACACCTAACTCAAAGATTTTTTTGATTCGACCACTTCTTGGTTTTGAAAAACAGATACTACAACAATACCTGCAAAAACGACAACTCACATGGCTTGAAGATCCAAGTAACCAAGACACAAAATACTCTCGCAATCATCTTCGTCAAATCATCATTCCTTATCTAAAAAATAATCGATACCCTAATCTACAACAAAGTTGTTTACAAACAGCACAACATGCACAGGGAATCATAACATACCTAGAACAACAAGCTAACATTTGGGTTCATGACCATGTACAATATAAATATACAATCTATAAAGAACTCAACATGTATTTTGAAACAATCTTTGGCAAAAAAAACTGTATTATGATACACAACATAGCTTGCGAAACAATACCACAAGCTCTACTTCCATTCTGTTTAACAAAAATTATACAACACTTTTCTTCAAAAACAACGTTGCGCGAAACACACTATAATAACTTTACAACATTGCAGACACAAAAAAACGGCATCCTACAATATCCAGAGAATATCACAATATATAAAGAATCTGACTATACATATTTTCTACGAACAACATCACTCCATATACAACCCATTTCTGAAATTTGGAATAATCTACAAGATAGTCAAAGAATTTATAGTAAAATTATACCATGGAATGAACAAAACACTATTTCTAAAAGCACATTAGAAATAACACTGGATAAAGCAAAAGTCCACTTTCCTTTACAATTTCGCCAAATTCAAAAAAATGATTCTATTTTTCCTTTAGGAGCAAAAGGCGTAAAAAAAGTAAATCGACTCCTATCTGATAAAAAAATACTATCACCATTACGCCCCTTTATTACCATACTCGTAGATAAAAAAGGGCAAGGACTATGGATTCCTGGAATTTGCATTGCCGAATTTACAAAAATCAAAAAACAAACAACACAAGCTATCTTGCTACGTTTCCATTAATCAAATAAAGAAAGAAAAATACATGAAAATAGCAGTTTTACTATCAGGTGGAGTGGATAGCTCCGTTGCTTTAGCTCTATTAAAAGAACAAGGACATGACATCACTGCCTTTTATATAAAAATATGGCTAGAAGATGAGCTTTCCTTTTTAGGACAATGTCCATGGGAAGAAGATCTACAATATGCACAATTTGTCTGTGATGCATTTCAAGTCCCTTTAAAAATTATACCCTTACAAAGGGAATACTATAATCGAGTCGTTCATTATGCACTTGAGGAACTAAAAAAAGGACGCACACCAAGCCCAGATATATTTTGCAACAAACGAATAAAATTTGGAGCATTTTTTGATAAAATCGATGAGTCATTTGAAAAAGTAGCGAGTGGACATTATGCTTGTCTAGAGGAAAAAAATAATATCGTTTATTTAAAAAACTCTCCTGATCCTATTAAAGATCAAACGTATTTTTTGGCTCACCTTAGCCAAAAACAACTCCAACGTCTTCTATTTCCTATAGGAAAATTCCATAAAGATGAAGTGCGGCAATTAGCAGAACAATATAATCTAGCAAATAAAAATAGAAAAGATAGCCAAGGAATATGTTTTTTAGGAAAAATTAAATATAAAGATTTTGTTAAACACCACCTAGGAGAAAAAACTGGGCTTATCTTAGAACAAGGAACAAATAGGAAATTAGGAACACATAATGGATACTGGTACTATACAATCGGACAACGACAAGGGCTTGGGCTTTCTGGAGGACCTTGGTACGTCATAGAAAAAGACCTAAAAAATAATATTATATATGTATCCTTATCTTATAATAAAGAACAGTACGCACGAAACCAATATATCGTATCTAATTTTAATTGGTTAGCAGATTGGCAAGATCCTACAGGAGAAGTTCGTATAAAAATTCGTCATGGCCCTCAATTTTTCCATGGAAATCTCACTATGTTGCCTCAAGAAAATCCCGATGAACCACAAAAGGGAGAAGTTACTTTACAAGAAACAGATACAGGAATCGCACCTGGACAATTTTCTGTTTTTTACAAGGATGACATCTGCCTAGGCTGTGCAGAAATATGTTAATGTAACATAAACTTATATCAATTATTCAAAAAATTTAATGTTAGATATTCAATAAGTAGAATGATATCAACATATTAAATTATGGTTCATGCAACATAAAATTACATCGACCATTCAAAAATTGAGTGTCAAAATCCATTGAATATAATTATATGAATATATTCTAAGGTATCTGACACTCAATTTTTTAGAGAATAAAAAAAGAGTGTCAAGTATGATTTAATATATCTGACACTCTTTTATGAAAAACTAGGTTATTGTTGGAATATTAGAATTGTGCTTTGTGTACTTCAGCATTTGTAAAAACTTTCATGCCAGGATACACAGGAGTTTTCCCTCGTTCTTTTAGATCTTCTTCAATGCGAAGGAGTTCGTTGTATTTGCTGTTGCGATCAGAACGTTGTGGTGCACCTGTTTTAATTTGACCAGCACATGTGCCTACTGCTAGGTCAGCAATGAAACAATCTTCGGTTTCACCACTTCTATGAGAAATGACAATTCCAAATCCTGCTTCTCTTGCAAGTTCAATCGTGGATAGTGTTTCTGTAACAGTTCCGATTTGATTGAGTTTGATAAGAATGGCATTACCAGATTTTTCTTTAATAGCTTTTTTTAGAAGTTCTGGATTGGTGCATGTGGGATCGTCTAGTACAAGTTGTATTTTACCACCGAGCATTTTATTCATTTCATGCCAACCTGCCCAATCATTTTCAGATAGACCATCTTCTATAGAACGAAGGACTTGGTGTCCGCTTTCATCTCGTATTTTTTCAATGAATTCATCATAAAATTTTGCAAATTCTACGGAAGAGAGAGTTTGATCATCGCGTTGGAGTCTATAGTGTCCATCTGTTTTTCCAAGTTCTTTTGCCATAGTTTCTAGTTCAGATACAGCTCCGTCTAGGGTGAATACAAAATCTACTCCTGGTTTATAGCCAGCTTGTTTAATGGCTTCCATAAATACCCATAATGGTTCTGCATTGATGCCTTGCACTGGTCTTTCACCAAATACTTCATAGAATTTTCCAGTGAAGAATGGATTATATCCACCTTCATTTCCAATTCCCAAGCCTTTACCGTAGCCTGCTTTTTTGAGTACTTTAGGAACTTGGTGATATACTTCTGTTGCCATTCTAATTGCTGTTGTGAAGTCTGGAGCGTTGACAGGCATAATCATGAATTCTTGAATATCTGTTACCCATTCTCCATGAGCACCGCCATTCACAGAATTGAGCATAGGAACTGGTAGTGTAGCTGCATCTTCGCCACCAATGTAGCGATATGCCATACCTTTAGGACCATAAAGTGCAAATGTGGCTGCTCGTACGCATGCCATGGATACGCCTAAAATTGCGTTGGCACCTAGATTGCCTTTTTTAGCTTCACTTTTCCCACATTCTTCATCTAGCTTGATCATTGTATTGTCAATGAGTTCTTGTTCAAAAATAGGCATGCCAATGAGTTTGGGAGCGATTTTTTCTTTCACGTTATTGACGGCTTTACTAACTCCTTTACCAAGGTATCTTTTTTTATCACCATCTCGTAATTCTAAAGCTTCTCTTAGTCCTGTAGAAGCTCCTGAGGGAACTGCTGCTCGTCCGAAAGAGCCATTATTAAGTTCTACGTCTACTTCTACTGTAGGGTTGCCACGTGAATCAAGAATTTCTCTTGCTTTGATTTGGCTAATTTTAATATCATCAATCCATTCACCGTCTTTGGTAAATTTTTTAATTTGTTCTTCTGTAAGTGCAAAATAACGATTTAAATAAGCTTTTCCGTGCTTCATAAAAAATTTCTCCTAGAAAATATTTGCTCTTGTGAGCATTTGTGTTGTGCAATAAAATTTTGTGTAGTGTCTTATTGCATATGTTTATTATTATTGCCTACGTATATTTTATTGTTTCATTATTAGATTTTTTTTATTCTTTTTCCATTCCTACAAACCTATAAAATCCTATAAATAGCTATAAAAATCTATAAATAAGATTTCTGTTGTATTTCTGTTTCAACCTTGCTGGTTACAATCTGATTTATTACTAAATCTGACTGCATTGCCGTCA
>JAGOMP010000027.1 GCA_017993505.1 Planctomycetota bacterium | reverse complement strand
CATTGGACAGGTCTTTTTAGTGCGTGGATAATCATTTAATTTTAATTGTACATGGTAATTGGACAGGTCTTTTCAATGCGTGGATATTTATCTAATTTTAATTATACATGGTAATTGGACAGGTCTTTTCAATGCGTGCAATGCATGTATAGTTTTCTAATTTTAATTATACATGATAATTGGACAGGTGTTTTTTTGCGTGTATAATCATCTAATTTAATTATACATGTTCATTGGACAACGCTTTTCTATTTTTATGATAATATGAACCTGTGATATCGTGTTTAAGTATATGTATAACTTTTTACTTTTATTATACATATCTCATATACTTATACATTGTTCTTGAATAAAAAAAACACACATTTACCATAGTAATTCTCTTCAAAATTTTTCTTGAATTTGCAAAATGGTATTTGAATTAATTTAGGAAAGTGATATTATAGACGTACATCTAAATTATCTTTTGAGGGAAGAATTATGAAAAAAATATTATACTTATTTAGTAAATTCATAGAACAAGATATTGATTGGTTCTTGAGTGTAGGCGTAAAAAAAAATACTCAAGAAGGAAGTATTCTTTTACTGGAAAATAGAGAGATAGCTCATCTATATATTACGATTTCTGGAAGTTATGCTGTTGTTAAAAATGATAGAATTCTTAGTAAAATAGGAGCAGGCGAGGTATTTGGTGAAATGGGGCTTGTAGATCCTCAACCAATGATGTACACAATCGTTTCTTTAGAAGAAGGTGTTGTTTTAGAACTCAATCTTCAACAAATGAAAATGAAATTAAAATCTGATACTGCTTTTGCCAGTAGATTTTATCAATCAATATGTTTTCTTCTGTCTCATAAAATGAAAGAAATGTTTCAAACAATGACACAAAATGAAGAACAATTTATGTATGAAGAAGAACTTTCCTCCGATAATTTAGATGAGGCAGAAGTAGCTGCATCTCATTTTCATAAAATTAGGACTGCTTTATTATCTTAAACTTATTTTTATATAAAATAAAGTAGCTCATATTATTATGATTGTATTGCTTTATTATCTTTAAAGGTCAAAATATGTTCAATTACCCACGATTTAAACAATCTTTAGATGTACACTCTATACAAGATAAATATTTGTTTCTTTTAGATGAACATACATCTACTCTTCTTGATCATCCTTCTTATCATAAGATTACTCCATTTTTAAACGGCAAAAATTCTCTGTCCGACATTGTACAGAAAAGTCAGGTAAATCTTCTAGAATTGTATACTCTGTTGGGAAGTTTGGAAAAACGTGATGCTTTAAGAGAAGGCAAAGATGATATTGAACATCCAGATAAAATATTTGTAGAATATATGCAGGGCAATATCCATCCATATAAAAATGCTTTAGAAAATTTACGTTTAGAAGTTCGCCTTTTAGGAAATTTGCAACATGATTTTATTCATAACATATTAGTAAAAAAGAATATGCAACCCAAAGAACAAGGAAACTTTCTTCTTGTTTTTACAGATGATTACTTACAACCAGAATTAGATAAAATCAATCAAGAATGTATACAACGAAATATCCCTTGGCTTCTTGTGAAACCTATAGGAATAGTTCTTTGGCTTGGTCCTATTTTTTATACTCCACAAAGTGGTTGTTGGGAATGTTTAGCACAACGTTTACGTTTTAATCGTCAAATGGAAAAATATTTACAAGAACATGGACATAACGATATGCCCATTATAACTTCAAAAGCCACACTACCAAGTACGATTCGATTAGGCGTTCACCTTGCAATTTTAGAAATTTGCAAATATTTAAATAATTCTCAGCATCTTGTAGGGAAAATGCAAACTTTTGATTTACGAACTCGAAAAACACAAGAGCATATTTTAGTGAAACGCCCTCAATGTTCCATATGTGGGGAGAAAAAATCGAAAAAACAAGACCCTTTGCAATTACAATCACACCCTAAAATTTTTACAGAAGATGGCGGACATCGAACTCATACACCTGAACAAACATATGAAAAATATAAACACCATATTAGTCCTATATTAGGTGCTGTTACAGAATTATTACCAGCTATGGGTGTGACTAGTGAACTCACACCTTCTTATGTGGCAGGTCATAACTTTTCTATGGGAATTGATAGTATCCTTTTTCTAAAAGAAGTATTGCGTGGCGTCAGTGGTGGAAAAGGAACAACTCGAATACAAGCAAAAGTAAGTGGTCTTTGTGAAGCCATTGAAAGATATAGTGGCGTTTATCATGGTGATGAATATACAATTCGAAGCAAATATCGTGATGTATTGCCTAATGCTTTTCATCCTAATGAATGCATGGGATATAGTGAAAAACAATTTGCCAATAGACAACAAATCAATTCTTCTAAAAAGCCATCTCGTTGCGTTCTTGTTCCAGAAAAATTTGATGAATCTAAAGAAATTGACTGGACTCCAGGTTGGTCTCTGACACACCAAGAATATTTTTACATCCCCACAGCACTTTGTTATTATGGTCATCCAGAATTCAAAGAACATTGGTGTTTCCCAGATTCCAATGGCACAGCTGCAGGAAATACTATGGAAGAAGCCATCTTGCAAGGATTTATGGAATTAGTGGAGCGAGATGCTGTTGCTATTTGGTGGTACAATCGAATACAAAGACAAGAAGTTGATTTAGATAGTTTTCATCTTCCTTATTTAGATGCTATTCGTGAATATTATGAAAGCATACACCGTACTTTATGGGTCTTAGACATTAGCAGTGACTTACCAATTTCTACATTTGCTTGCTTATCTCATGTTAAAAATCGTCCGTCCCAAGATATTATTCTTGGTTGTGGATCTCATTTTGATCCAAAAATTGCTCTCCTTCGTTCTATTACAGAAGTTAACCAATTTTTACCATCTGTTTCTTTAACGAATCTTGATGGATCAACAAGATACTTATTTGGTGATGAATTAGCTCAAAATTGGTGGACTACAGCACGATTAGAAAATAATATATATCTTCTTCCTAAACCTCATACAAAAGCAATTAGAGCTTCAGAAATACTAGATCTTTCTACAGACGACCTAAAAGATGACGTAGAAATGTGCGTAAAAATCTGTAAAGATGCAAACCTCAATATGACCATTTTAGACCAAACACGAGAAGATATTGGTTTAAATGTTGTAAAAGTCATTATTCCTCAACTTTCTCATTTTTGGAGACGATTGGGCAAAGAACGCCTTCATACTGTTGCTCTTAAAAAAGGATGGATACAGAAACAAAACACAGAGGAAGAATTCAATCCCTATTCTATTTTTTTCTAATTTGCAATCTATGTATAATTTTTTATTTTTCCATTGACAAAATTAGAAAAATATGATAAAATCACCCTACAAATTTATAAATTTACCATAAATTTTATTGAATTTTATTGCCTTGTCGTCTAATCGGTAGGACACATGACTCTGGATCATGTTGTTGAGGTTCGAGTCCTCACGAGGCAGAAAGCTTTTTAAATCTCATAGGTTAATCCCATAGGTTTAAAAAGCTTTTTTTTTTAATCCTATAGGTTTAAAAAGCTTTTTTTTACAATACTGTATTATCATATCTAATAATAGTTTTATAATATCGTGTCATATCCAAAAACAATTGCTGTATCGAAATTTATAATATTGTATTTTATCTAAAAATAATTGTCTTATAGAAATTTATATCCAAAAATAATTGTCTTATAGAAATTTATATCCAAAAATAATTGTCTTATAGAAATTTATATCCAAAAACAATTGCTGTATCGAAATTTATATCCAAGAATAATTGCTTTATAGAAACTTGTAATATTGTGTCCTATCCAAAAACAATTGTCTTATAGAAAGATGAAATGAAATGCTACCGTATGAAACCAACAATATATACTGGCTTGCTGGCAATAATGCTCAAATTTTTAATATGTTTAAAAAACTTCAAGAAAAACAAAAAACATCCATTAAACTCAATGATAAAGCTAGCAATTGCCTATCTGGTCTTCCTTCTCAATTGCCGTATGAAAGCCCTATGTTTCCCCTATTTATCAAAAATTCCCAAGGTCCCTATATCTGGGATGTAGACAATAACCAATACATTGATTGCCATTCTTGCTACACTGCCACTATTTTAGGACATAACCATCTTAATGTAATGAAAAAATTTCAACAAGGAATGGAACACAATCGAGGTGCTGCTCATGCCACAGAAGAACACATCCAATTAGCAGAACTTATACAAAAAATGATCCCACAAACAGAACGTGTAGCCTATTTTCACACAGGTGGTGAAGCCATTTTAACTGCAACACGACTTGCACGAAATATCACAAAGAAAAAACTCATTGCTAAATTTGAAGGTTGCTACCATGGTTCAACTGAAATCGGTCTCCATAATCCTTGGCTAGCTTTAGCAGGTCAAATAAGTAAAGATCCCCTTCAAAACATACAGCCAAAATACGCAACAGGCGGTGGAGTCACACACGAAGATGAATATTTAATTTTGCCATACAACACAAACATAGCCTTTGACCTTATCCAACAATATAAAAATGAACTTGCATGTATCGTTGCAGATCCAGTACCTGCCTTCATGGTAAATTGGGTAGATGAATGCAAAACATTTATGAAAAAACTTTGTCAAACAGCAGACAAATTTCAAATTCCCATGATCTTTGATGAAATAGTTTGTGGATTTCGATTAGCAAAAGGTGGAGCTAGAGAATGGTTACAATATAAACCAGCCATGTCTTGTTTTGGAAAAATCACAAGCAGTCTAGGGCTTCCTTTGAGCATTTTAGCAGGCGATGCAAAATACCTAGATAACATGCGAACATCAGGCGTGATGAGCGATTATGGAATGAACAAAGTATGGGCAGCTTCTACCATGAACGCTAACTATCCATCTGTACTAGCAAGCTTAGCTCAACTACAAGAACTAGATGAAACATACGACACTGTTGTACAACAACTAGACAAAAATCATGCATATTTAAAACAACAATTAGCACAACTTGCCCAAGAAACAAACATAGCCATCTCCTTAGAAGGACATCCTCGATTACAACAACAGCTTAGCATTGACAAACAACATCCTGAAGAAAAAACATATAGAAGCTTAATGACTTCCTCTAGTATGACGCAATTCAAAACACTTCTACTTTTAACATACTACCTACGAAATCAAGGCGTATACACAAAACTCTTACCTACCATGAACTTATCATCTGCTCATAACGATCAAACTATGCAACAACTCTTTATATACATTAAAAATGCCATCCTACAAATGAAAAAAGACAATGCAATAAATTCAATAAATTCCTAATCTAACAACTAATCCTCCTCACTCTGGAGGAAACTACTTTTACTCGTACTCTACTCTTACTCTGAGGCAGGCAAAGTTTCTCTAGGGAGATAAAATTTGCTCTGGGGAAGTAAACTTACTCCGAGGCAAGAAAAGTTTCTCTAGGGAGATAAAATTTGCTCTGGGGAAGTAAACTTACTCTGAGGTAGGCAAAGTTTCTCTAGGGAGATAAAATTTGCTCTGGGGAAGTAATTTTGCTCTGGGGAAGTAATTTTGCTCTGGGGAGGCAAATTTGTATTAATGCGTCAATGAAAACGAAAACGCGTGGAAAATGCGTAGAATTATATAAAAATGCGTAGAATTACGTAAAAATACGTAAATAAAAATAAAAATGCGTAGAATTACGTAAAAATACGTAAATAAAAATAAAAATGCGTAGAATTACGTAAAAATGCGTAGAAATTCATAAAACGCGTAGGTGAAAACGCGTAGGTGGAAAGTTGCTCTGTGCTCTGGGGAGATAAAATTTGCTCTGGGGAAGTAAACTTGCTTTGGGGAGTTACTCTGGGGAAGCAAATTTTGCTCTGGGAGTTAATTTGCTCTGGGGAAGTAATTTTGCTCTGGGGAGGCAAATTTGTATTAATGCGTCAATGAAAACGAAAACGCGTGGAAAATGCGTAGAATTACATAAAAATGCGTAGAATTACGTAAAAATGCGTAAATGAAAATAAAAATGCGTAGAATTACGTAAAAATGCGTAGGTGGAAAGTTGCTCTGGGGAGAATCTGCTCTGGAGAAGTAAACTTGCTCTAAGAAGATTTTAACAATTTGAAAATTGCCCAGAGCAAGTTTTTTTATTTCAATAATGAAAAATAGAGTAAATAAATCGTACTCCTATATGAAGAGAGGATTTAGAAAAAAGACAGAAACATAATCTAGAAAGTTCTTGATAAGATGCGTTGTCTTTAAAATTTCCGTCTCTAACGACATAGTAGTGTTCTGTGTCGGGAATATAAGGTGGTTTTGCAGGAATATCATTCATCGGAATGGGTATACTTGTGTTGTTAATTTTTGAGTAAAATTCATCAGCACATTGTTCATTTACATTACCATGGATGTCGTATAATCCAAAGGCATTGGGAAGAAGTTGACCAACTTTATGTGTAGAGTTGTTAGAATTTTGATTATACCAAGCATATTTGCAAAGTAGATGCACATCGTTTCCATAACAGTATCGATATTTGCTTCCAGCTTGTGTAGCATATTCCCATTGGTTAGCAGAAGGTAAGGAAAGTCCTGTACGTTTACAAAATTCATAGGAATCAGAATACGTCTGTCCAACAATGGGATATTCGTCTCCGATTCCGATTATGAATTTTGGATGTTTTGTGAGATATCGTTTCGGAAAATCTGGCATAATGAGATTCCATATTTTTTGTGTGCATTCGTGTTTTGCAATGAGGAAACTGCGAATGGATATATATTTTTTAATTGAGCTAGAGAGATAGGTTCCACTAGGAATGAGTACAAATTCCATGCCTGTTTGTATATGTTTATATTCATGCATTGTATTTGTGTATTCACCACAAGTATATGTTTGTGTACCTAAATATTGAAATTGATCATTATTTTCTAAATGTTGGAATAGCTTTTCCATATATATATCCATAGATGTTTGATTGTTTACAGGAGTTTTTTTTGTTAGTAGGCTGTCTGTGGATGTTTTTTTGGTTGTTGTTATTTCTGGAGTATTTATGGGTATATAAGGCTTTCCTTCATCAAAGATAGAGTAGATAAATCGTACTCCCATGGCATTTAAATGTATATTAGAAACTATTCCATATTCACAAGGAAATTCCGAGTCAGAGGCTATGGATATAAAATTTCCTCCTTTTAAGACATGGTGGCGTTCTGTGTTAGGAATATGAAGTGGTTTTGTGGGAGTATCATTCCACGAAAAAATTCTAGAACATGAGGCGTTATCTTGGACGTTATATATATCAGCACGAGGATGCCATGAAATGAATCTAAACTTATAACTTTGGATGTTGTAATATATATTAGCATATTTTTCATGTATATTAAAATTATATTCATCAGCACATTGTTCACTTACATTACCGTGAATGTCGTATAGGCCAAAGGCATTAGGAAGAAGTTGTCCAACTAGTTGTATAGATTTGTTAGAATTTAGTTCATACCAAGCATATTTGTAAAGTTGTTTTTCATCGTGTCCATAACAGTATCGATATTTGCTTCCAGCCCGTGCTACATATTCCCATTGGTTAGCAGAAGGTAAGGAAAGTCCTGTACGTTTACAAAATTCATAGGAATCAGGATACTTTTGCCCTACAATGGGATATTCGTTTCCAATTGTGATGTTTGAAATTTTTGTGATATATCGTTTTGCGATTGTGAGTTGTGGAAGATCTGGCATAATGAGATTCCATATTTTTTGTGTGCATTCGTATTTTGCAATGAGAAAACTGCGAATAAATATATCTTTTCTGATGAAGCTGTTAAAGTAGGAGCCACTAGGAATGAGTACAAATTCCATTCCTGTTTGTATATGTTTATATTCATGCATTGTATTTGTGTATTCACCACAAGTATATGTTTGTGTACCTAAATATTGAAATTGATCATTGTTTTCTAAGTGTTGGAAGAGTTCTTCCATGTATGAATCTATAGGTATTTGATTCATTTTTGGTTGATTTACAGGCGTTTTTTTTGTTGTTAGGTTGTCTGTGGGTGTTTCTTCGGTTTGTGTTTTAATTTCTGGGGTGTTTGTGGAAATGTTATCTATGGATTGGTTAGTATTTTCTGTAATTATGTTGTTTTCTGCTTTGTGTGTTTTGTTAGAATCAAAGATAAAGTATAATACAAAGAAAAACAAGGCAAATAGTGTATAGGCAAGTATTTTTTTTGTTAAAATTTTGTTTTGATATGATCTGTTTTTTTTCAAATATTTTTTTGTTTTTCTTATTTTTTTGATGGATTTTTTTGATTTTATGTTGTTTGTGTCATGTGATAATTCTGAGCTTTGTTCAGAAAGATCATGCATCAGTATATATTTTTTAAAATCTTGTGCCATTTCTTGTGCTGTTTTATATCGTCTAGATATATTCCGTTCTATGGCTTTTAGGACGATGTTTTCTAGCTCTATAGGAATATTAGGATTAAAAGCTTGAGGTGGTTTTGCTTTTCCTTGGACAAGATTTAGTAAAATTTCATATGCTGTTTTTCCGTAATAGGGAGGTGTATTTGTGAGTGCATGGTAAAATACAGCACCTAGTTGATAAATATCAGATTGGCTTGTTGCTTGTTTCCCATCTGCTTGTTCTGGAGACATATATAAGGGAGTACCTAATAATATATTTGTATTAGTAAGGCTAGAGTATTTTAATGGATTTCGAGCAATTCCAAAATCCATTAAAATTGGATTACCTTGTTGGTTGATGAGTATGTTTTCTGGTTTAATATCTCTATGGATTATGTTGTTTGTATGAATATAGTGAAGTGCGTCTGTTAATTGGTAAAAGATATTGCCGTATATAGTCCATTGTTCTACGATGTGGGGTTGTTGTATATACTTTAATAATGTAATTCCTTCAATATAGTCCATGACCATATAGGGGGAATTATTATAATATCCTAATTTATGAATGTGGACTATGTTGGGATGGTGGAGATATTGTCCTATTTCTGCTTCTTTTAAAAAACGTTGTAAACGAATTTTTGTTGTGTTGTTTTGACATGCATTGTTATAGTGTAATAAGAATTTAATAGCTACTATTTCTTCTGTTTGTTTTTTTTGTGCTTTAAAGACTATGCCCATGCCACCTTGACCAATTTTTTCTAAAAGAACATAGTCATCTATCATTATTTTTTCTACAGCTGTGTTTTCTAAGGAGCTATATGTAGATTGGATAATTTCGTTTCTAAATATGTCTAAATCGTTTTTCATAGTAGGATTCCTTTTCAAAAATGCATTGTTGGATTGTTGAAAAGATATATTCTTATACTATAGATTATGATATTATAAATTATTGTATTGTATTATATTATGTCATATCAAAAAAAGAAAGTAGAAAGAAATTTTAATTTAAAAATTTCTTGTATATTTTGTTACTCTGGGGCGAAAAGTTGCTCTGTGTTTGGGGAGAATCTGCTCTGGGGAGAATCTGCTCTGGGGTGGAAAGTTGCTCTGGGGAGAATCTGCTCTGGGGAAGTAAACTTGCTCTAGGAAAATTTCAACAATTTGAAAATTGCCCAGAGCAAGTTTTTTATTTTAATCATGAAAAATAGAGTAGATAAATCGCACTCCTACGTGGAGAGAGGATTCAGAAGAATTGCTAGATATAATAGAACATTCTTGGAGGAAGTCATTGTCAATAAAACTTCCTCCTCGGATACTATGGTGGCGTTCTGTGTCGGGGATATAGGGTGGTTTTGTTGGAATATCATTCAACGAAGGGATTATGTTAAAAGGGATGTCATCTTCGATGTTATATTCATCAGCACATTGTTCACTAACATTTCCGTGGATATCGTATAGACCAAAGGCATTGTGGCAACGTTGACCAACTGGATGTGTAGAATTTCTAGAATTTTGATTATACCAAGCATAGTTTTTAAGTTGTTTTTTATCGTTTCCATAACAGTATCGATCTTCACTTCCTGCTTGTGCTGCATATTCCCATTGATTGGCAGAAGGTAAGGAAAGTCCTGTTCGTTTACAAAATTCATAGGAATCAGGAAACGTTTGACCAGCAATTGGATATTCATTTCCGATTGTGAGTTCTGGAATTTTTGTGATATATCGTTTTGGAAGATCTGGAACAATGAGATTCCATATTTTTTGTGTGCATTCGTATTTTGCAATGAGAAAACTGCGGATGGTTATATATTTTTTCATTGAGCTAGAGAGATAGGTTCCACTAGGAAGAAGTACAAATTCCATTTCTGTTTGTATATGTTTATATTCATGCATTGTATTTGTATGTTCACCACAAGTATATGTTTGTGTACCTAAATATTGAAATTGATCATTGTTTTTTAGGTGTTGGAAGAGTTCTTTCATGTATGGATCCATAGTTGTTTGACTGTTTGTAGACGTTTTTTTTATTGTCAGGTTGTCTGTGGGGGCTTTTTCAATTTGTTTTTTAATTTCTTGGTTGTTTGTGGGGGTATTGTCTATGGATTGATTTGTATTTTCTTTATCAAAAATAGAGTAGATAAATCGCACTCCTACTAATGGATTGGATAGAGAAGCCATCCCATGTTTCCAAGAAAATTCTTGCACAGTGGCTTCTAATGAAAAATTTCCACCTTTGAAGACATGGTGGCGTTCTTTATCGGGAATATGTGGTGGATTTGTGGGAGTATCATTCCACGAAAAGATTCTAGAACATGGGTCAGCATCTTGAACGTCATATACATCTGCACGAGGATGCCATAAAAAGATTCTAAAATTTGGATCGTCACCTCGGATGTTGTAGATATTGTAATATGTATTAGCATATTGTTTACCTACATTAAAATTATATTCATCAGCACATTGTTCACTTACATTACCGTGAATGTCGTATAAACCAAAAGCATTGGGAAGAAGTTGACCAACTTTATGTGTAGATTCGTTAGAATTTATTTCATACCAAGCATAGTTTTTCAGTTGCTTTTCATCGTGTCCATAACAGTATCGATATTTGCTTCCAGCTCGTGCTGCATATTCCCATTGGTTGGCAGAAGGTAAGGAAAGTCCTGTTTGTTTACAAAATTTATAGGAGTCTGCATATGTCTGTCCTACAATGGGATATTCGTCTTCGATTCCGATTTTGATTATGAATTCTGGATAGTCTGTGATATATCGTTTTGGAAGATCTGGAACAATGAGATTCCAT
The DNA here is from genome assembly GCA_017993505.1 of Planctomycetota bacterium. Lineage (GTDB taxonomy): Bacteria > Planctomycetota > Uabimicrobiia > Uabimicrobiales > JABWCH01 > JAGOMP01. The sequence goes on along the minus strand of JAGOMP010000027.1, from coordinate 25,874 downwards.
ATTTTTTGTGTGCATTCGTATTTTGCAATGAGAAAACTGCGAATAAATATATCTTTTCTGATGAAGCTGTTGAAGTAGGTGCCACTAGGAAGGAGTACAAATTCCATTCCTGTTTGTATATGTTTATATTCATGCATTGTATTTGAGTGTTCACCGCAAGTATATGTTTTTGTCTCTAAATACTGAAATTGATCATTGTTTTCTAAGTGTTGGAAGAGTTCTTTCATGTATGAATCCATAGGTGTGTTGTCTATGGATTGTTTTGTATTTTCTGAGGTTATGTTATGTTCTGTGTTGTTTATAGGTGTGTTGTCTATGGATTGTTTTGTATTTTCTGCGATTATGTTATGTTTTATGTTGTTTATGGATATATTGTCGATGGATTGGGTTATATTTTCTTCATCAAAGATAGAGTAGATAAAACGCACTCCTACGTTGGAAGAGGATTTAGACAAAGAACAGTTATATATTAGAGAAAGTTCTTGATTAGAGGCACCGTTGTTAAAATTTCCGCCTCTAATAACATAGCGGCGTTCTGTGTCAGGGATATAGGGTGGTTTTGTGGGAATATCATTTAACGATCTGAATAGACTTGTGTTGTTATTGTTTTCGTTATATTCATCAGCACATTGTTCACTTACATTACCATGGATGTCGTATAGACCAAAGGCATTGGGAAGACGTTGACCAACTGGCTGTGTAGAATTGTTAGAATTTAGCTCATACCAAGCATATTTGTAAAGTTGCTTTTCATCACTTCCATAACAGTATTGATATTTGCTTCCAGCTTGTGCTGCATATTTCCATTGGTTGATAGAAGGTAAGGAAAGTCCTGTTCGTTTACAAAATTCATAGGAATCACGATATGTTTGACCAGCAATAGGATATTCGTCTCCGATTGTGAGTTCTGGAATTTTTGTGATATATCGTTTTGGAAGATCTGGTACAATAAGATTCCATATTTTTTGAGTGCATTCATATTTTGCAATGAGAAAACTGCGGATGGATATATATTTTTTAATTGAGCTAGAGAGAAAGGCTCCACTAGGAATGAGTACAAATTCCATTCCTGTTTGTATATGTTTATATTCATGCATTGTGTTTGTGTGTTTACCACAAGTATATGTTTGTGTACCTAAAGATTGAAATTGATCATTGTTTTCTAAATGTTGGGATAGCTTTTCCATATATATATCCATAGATGTTTGATTGTTTTTATTTGCAGGTGTTTTTTTTGTTAGTAGATTGTCTGTGGGTGTTTCTTGGGTTGTTGTTATTTCTGGGGTATTTCCGGGTATGTTATCTATAGATTGATTTGTATTTTCTTTATCAAAGATAGAGTAGATAAATCGTACTCCTAGATCATAACTAACTACATAAGAAGATACTCCATATTGACAAGAAAATTCCTGACAAGAGGCTATGTGAAAAAAATTTCCGCCTTTGACAACATGGTGGCGTTCTTTATTGGGAATATGGGGTGGTTTAATGGGAGTATCATTCCACGAAAAAATTCTAGAACATGGGTCAATATCTTGGTCATCAAATACATCAGTACGAGGATGCCATAAAAAGATTCTGAACTTATAATTTATGATGTTGTAATATATATTAGCATATTTTTCATGTATATTAAAATTATATTCATCAGCACATTGTTCACTTACATTACCGTGGATGTCGTATAGTCCAAAGGCATTGGGACAAAGTTGACCAACTGGTTGTATAGAGTTGTTAGAATTTAGTTCATACCAAGCATATTTGTAAAGTTGTTTTTCATCGTGTCCATAACAATATCGATATTTGCTTCCAGCCCGTGCTGCATATTCCCATTGGTTGGAGGAAGGTAAGGAAAGTCCTGTTCGTTTACAAAATTCATAGGAGTCAGCATATGTCTGTCCTACAATGGGATATTCGTCTCCGACTGGGAGTTCTGGAATTTTTGTAATCAATACTTTGGGAATATCTGGTACAATGAAATTCCATATTTTTTGAGTGCATTCGTGTTTTGCAATGAGGAAACTGCGGATAAATATATCTTTTCTGATGAAGCTGTTAAAGTAGGAGCCACTAGGAAGGAGTACAAATTCCATTCCTGTTTGTATATGTTTATACTCATGAATTGTATTTGTGTGTTTACCACAAGTATATGTTTGTGTGCCTAAATATTGAAATTGATCATTGTTTTCTAGGTGTTGGAATAGCTTTTCCATATATATATCCATAGTTGTTTGATTGTTTTTGTTTGTAGGTGTTTTTTTTTGTTGTTAGGTTGTCTGTAGATGTATTTTCGATTTGTGTTTTAATTTCTGGGGTGTTTGTGGAAATATTATCTATGGATTGGTTAGTATTTTCTGTAATTATGTTGTTTTCTGCTTTGTTTGTTGTTGTTTTAATTTCTGGGGTGTTTATAGGTGTATTGTCTATGGATTGGTTAGTATTTTCTGTAATTATGTTATTTTCTGCTTTGTGTATTTTTTTAGAATCAAAGATAAAGTATAATACAAAGAAAAAGAAGGCAAATAGTGTAAATAGTGTATAGGTAAATATTTTATATCGTCTAATTGTGTTTTGATTTGCTTTGTTTTTTTTCAGATATTTTTTTATTTTTTTTCTTTTTTTGTTGATGGATTTTTGGGGTTCTATTTTGTTTGTGGCATAAGATAGTTCTAATTTTTGTTCTGAGAGTTTATATATGTCTAAGTATTTTTTTAAATCTTGTGCCATTTCTTGTGCTGTTTTATATCGTATAGATGTATTTCGTTGTATTGCTTTTAGGATGATATTTTCTAAGTCTATAGGAATATTAGGATTAAAAGCTTGAGGTGGTTTTGCTTTTCCTTGGATAAGATTCATTAAAATTTCATATGCTGTTTTTCCATAATAGGGAGGTGTGTTTGTGAGTGCATGGTAAAATACAGCACCTAGTTGATAAATATCAGATTGGCTTGTTGCTTGTTTCCCATCTGCTTGTTCTGGAGACATATATAAGGGAGTACCCAATAATATATTTGTATTAGTAAGGCTGGAGTATTTTAATGGATTTCGAGCAATTCCAAAATCCATTAAAATTGGATTGCCTTGTTGGTTGATGAGTATGTTTTCTGGTTTAATATCTCTATGGATTATGTTGTTTGTATGAATATAGTGAAGTGCGTCTGTTAATTGGTAAAAGATATCGCCGTATATAGTCCATTGTTCTACGATGTGAGGTTGTTGTATATACTGTAATAATGTAATTCCTTCAATATAGTCCATAACCATATAAGGAGAGTTTTTATAATATCCTAATTTATGGACATGGACTATGTTGGGATGGTGGAGATATTGTCCTATTTCTGCTTCTTTTAAAAATCGTTTTAAACGAATTTTTGTTGTTTTGTCTTGATGTGTATGGTCATAGTGTAATAAGAATTTAATAGCTACTATTTCTTCTGTTTGTTTTTTTTTAGCTTTAAAGACTATGCCCATGCCACCTTGACCAATTTTTTCTAAAAGAACATAGTCATCTATCATTATTTTTTCTACAGCCGTGTTTTCTAATGAGCTATATGTAGATAGGATAGTTTCGTTTCTAAATATGTCTAAATCGTTTTTCATAGTAGGATTCCTTTTCAAAAATGCATTGTTGGATTGTTGAAAAGATATATTCTTATACTATAGATTATGATATTATAAATTATTGTATTATATTGTATTGTATTATATTATGTCATATTAAAAAAAGAAAGTAGAAATAAATTTTAATTTAGAAATTTCTTGTATATATTGTTACTCTGAGGTGGGAATTTACTCTGGGGAAGTAAACTTGCTCTGGGGTGGAAATGTTGGAAAGTTGCTCTGGGGAGTGCTAGAATAAAAATTAAACGTCTAGTACTCTTTTTTTACGTGAAGTTTTTGAGATATTGTTGTCTTAGTTACTTTTAATGTTTTGTTTTTTGTTTTACTATTTTTTAGTTATATTTGTTTTTTAGTTACTTTTAATGTTATAGCTTTTTTATTAGTTATTTTTTTATAGCTACTTTAGGTTTTGCTACTTTTTTCTATTTTTTTATTATTTATTTTTGTTTCTTTCGTTGATTTTGTTGTTACTTTGGATTTTTCTATTTTTTTATTGGTTGTTTTGTTGATAGCTACTTTTGGAGCTGTTACTTTTTTTATAGTGCGTTTTGATATAATAGGAATGGATGCGTAGATTTCTGGTTCTATATCTTTGTTTTCTGTTTCGTTATTCTCTATTTCCTTTATTTTTCTAGTTTTAGTTTGTTTTTCTTTTTTCTGTGATTGGTCTGTGTTTGTTGATTGATCTTTGTTTTCTGTGTGTTCGTGGTTTGTTTTTTTGTATTTTTTTCCCCCGTGGTTTTATTTTTTTTGCTTTCTTTCTTGTCCATAATTTTCGTATTGTCTGTATATTTTATTTCTGTGTGTTCCGTGTGCTCTGGGGTGAAATGTTGCTCTCTGGAAGTAAAATTTGCTATGAAATGAATATTTTCGTTGAAAAAGTTGTATTCTGTTTTATAATTATTTTATAATTATTTTTATTTATTTTGTGGAGTTGACAATGTCTAGTTTTATAATGCGGGGTGTGTGCGGCTGTTTTACAAGTTTTATCATTGCATTGGTTTGGGGCCCATTTTGCATTCGATTTTTAAATGCACATGGTTATGTAGACGGAGATAAGTCGCCTTCCTTAGAAGTACGAAAAGAACATGCTGATAAAGTAGGTACGCCTGTTATGGGTGGATTGATTTTTATTGTTGCTTTTATTTTAAGTGTTTTGATATGGTGTGATTGGAGTAATCTATTTGTTTGGGGTGCCATTTTATCGTCTTTTGGATTTGCTCTTATTGGTGGGATTGATGATGTTGTGAAGTCTAGAATGGTACGAAATGGATTAAGTGTACGAGTAAAATTTTTTTTGTTGATATTAGTTGCAGTAGCTGTAGTTTGTTTTCTATGTTGGTATTTAGGTGAATCTTTGTGGAAGCTTTGTATTCCTATTATAGGAGTGCATTGGTATATTGGTGCTATTGGATTTGTTGTTTTAGGTATTTTTGTTTTATTAGGTTGTTCGAATGCAGTTAATTTAACTGATGGCATGGATGGATTAGCCATTGGTTGTTCTATCATTTGTGCTATTGTGTTTGGAATTTTTAGTTGCATAGTGGGCAAGGAAAATTGGGCAACTTTATATTCTTTATTATATGTGCCAGGAGCAATAGAACTTTTTGTTTGTTGCATGATTTTAGTAGGTGCTAGTTTTGGTTTTTTATGGTTTAATGGATTTCCAGCAACTGTATTTATGGGAGACTGCGGCTCTCTCATGTTAGGTGGTTTTTTAGGATATGTTGCGATTGCATTGCGGATGGAATTATGGCTTGTAGTTATTGGTGGTATTTTTGTGATGGAAGCTGTTAGTGTCATTTTACAAGTCAGTTCTTATAGATTGCGAAATAAAAAACGAATTTTTCTTTGTGCACCTATCCATCATCATTTTAGAAGATTAGGTTGTCCAGAAACACGCATTATTAATCGATTTTGGATTACATCTTTCTTTTTAGGTCTTTTGGCACTTGCAAGTGTTTTTTGTATTCCTAAAATTTGAGGCATGTTATGAATTATTGGCAAAAATGTATTTTAACCATTGTTCTTATGTTGTTATCTGTGGGCATTGTAATGGTATATTCCACAAGCACACTTGTTGCCTTAGAAGATCCAGCTACCAGCAATGCATTTTTCTTTATTAAGAAACAATTGATTTGGGCATTTTTAGCTTGCATTGGACTTATTTTTTGTATGGATACAGATTATCACATATTTTCAAAATATGGTTTTTTGTTCTATTTAGCAGCTTTATTTTTAATTGTACTTGTTTTAGTGCCAGGAATTGGAGTAAAATATAATGGTGCAAGGCGTTGGATTCGCATTGCAGGTTTTGGATTTCAGCCTTCAGATTGCATGAAAATTGGTCTTGTTATATGGATTGCAAAATATGTAGAAGTAAATTATAGTAGGATTAAAAAATTCTATTATGGTTTTTTACCAATTTTTGGTATGATAATTTTTACATGCTTTTTAATTGTATTAGAACCTGATTTTGGGACTGCGTGTTTTCTTTTGTTTGTTTCCTTAACTTTATTGTGGATTTCTGGAATGTGCATATGGCATTTAATTCCTATGTTTATTGCTTGTTTGCCAGCAATTCTTTTTTTAGCTATTTTTAAGTTGAATCATATTTATGCACGCATTGCCATTTATTTTAATCCAGAATTAGATCCTTTAGGTAAAGGTTTTCAAATTCGTCAATCATTAATTGCATTAGGATCAGGCGGTATTTCTGGGGTGGGACTTGGCTGGAGTCGTCAAAAATTATTTTTCTTAAGTGAAGAAAGTACTGATTTTATTTTTGCAATTTTAGGCGAAGAATTAGGATGGATTGGCACAACTTCTGTGATTTTGCTATATCTTTGTTTTTTATATTATGGTTGGAAAGTTGCCCGAAAAGCTCCTGATATTTTTGGGAGCATTTTAGCTTGGGGAATTACCATGCTTGTCAGTTTTCAGGCTATTTTTAATATTGCAGTAGTGACACATAGTATTCCTGCAAAAGGAATTTCATTGCCTTTAATTAGTTTTGGAGGATCTAATTTATTTTTTACCATGTTAAGTATTGGTATTTTATTAAATATTGCTGGCCAAGTAAAATCAGATATATAAAATTTTCTTTAAAATGGGAAGTATACTATGGAAATTGTTCATCGTATTTTTGAATGTCCTAAATGTAAGAATAGAGTAGTATTAAGTATGACGCCTACTAGTTATTGCTATCTTCATTGTCATGCTTGCCGTATAGCAATGATTGAACGAACAAAAGCTAGTTCTAGAAAACAAGCTAAACCAACCAAAAATGTTGCATCTGTTGCACCTCAAAAACAAGTTCAAACTGTACACCAACCTATTGCTGCAGAACAACCTATGATTGCAGAACAACCTACGATTCCACTACAACCTATTATTGCAGAACAACCTACGATTCCTCAACAATCTACTGTGACACCACAAAAAAATGTAGTTTCTAAACAATATAATGACATGCTTCATGCTCCAGAAAATTTTATTGGAAAAACTGCTGAACTTATGAGTCCAGTTGCGTATCACCAAAATAATGAAAATAATAAAAAAGTATTGGACAATCCATCTGAATTTATAGGTGCCACACGAGAAATTCTAGCACCTAAAGAAAATATACCTATATCGCATAATCAAACTCCAGCACCAGATTTTGCAACGATTGCAGACTTAGAAAGAACATTTAATGCACCTAAAAAATTTGACAAAATTGGGAATTATAAATTAATAAAAAAAATTGGTTCTGGAGCAATGGGTGTCATTCATTTAGCACAAGATGAAACAACAAAACAGATAGTGGCATTGAAATTGCTCAATCAAGATTTAAATTCAAATCAACACGCTATGCAACGGTTTATCCAAGAAGGTAGAGTTCATGAACAATTGCACCATCCCAATATTGTGGATGTCAAGAAATTTGATTATTGTGAAAAAACTGAGCATTACTATATTGCCATGGAGTATGTGGAAGGTGTCAGTTTAGAACAAGTTCTTATAGCAAAGAAAAAAATCGCTGTACGAGATGCTATTAAAATTGCGATTTCTGTAGCTCATGCTTTAGAACATGTTTTTGAAAAAAAAATTATCCATCGCGATTTAAAACCTGCGAATATTATGATTGATCGAAAGACAAAATGCATTAAAGTTACTGATTTTGGATTAGGTAAAATTGACCAAGGAAAAGGTGCAACATTAACAGGGCAAACTATTGGCACTCCTTATTATATGTCTAATGAACAAATTAAAAATTCTCGTGAAGTTGACCATCGTTCCGACATATATTCTCTTGGAGCCACGTTATATCACATGATTACTGGTGTAGCTCCTTATTCTGAAATAAGAGGCACATTGGCAATTTTACGAGCAAAATCTGAAAAAGAGACATTACCTATCGAAACTTATACTCCAGAATGTCCTCAATTTGTCAGTGATATAGTGATGAAGTCTATGTCAAGGGATGTTGAAGAACGTTATCAAACACCTACTGAATTTTTGCAAGATTTGAAAAAAGCATTGAGTATAAAATAGATATTTTTTGTAATGAAGATATTATACAAAAATGAGTTAGCGATGATTTTATTTTTATTATTCCTTTTTATATCTGGTTGTCAATTTATATCTGTAGAGCAACAAGTTCCTGTTTCAGATCATACAAGTTTATTAACACAAGAAATTTTACAAACTACACAAAATACAGAAACTGCAGAAAATATAGAAAATATAGAAAATATAGACATTATAGAAACTGCAGAAAAAAAACATGATGTTTATCCTTGCATTTTAAGATTTCATGTTACAGGAAGTGATGGCAGTGTGTTATTGGATATGTTGCAAAACAAGTTAAGTGATTCTGTATTGGGAATAGAATATGAAGGATTCAATTTTCCTTTGATGTTGTTAGATGCAGAAGTGATGGAAGAATTATCTTTAGAAAGTAATGTCATTGAATTAGATATAAATTTGGAATGGGAAGTAAAAGACAATGCTTTAGATGAAGAAACGCAATGGTTATATGGAATTTTATCAATAGAAATATGGGATCAGCAGAAAAAAATAAGTAATTTTCGAATTCGTTCGCCCCAAGGCGTTGTGATGTGGAAAGGACGAGAATTCGCTGAAGAGCAAGTTTTAGAAGTATTAGTAGAACGTAGCGTTCCTAAAATTTTACAATGCTTAGATCATCATTCTCTAAAGGCATCGGACTCTTTTTTTATGAGTTTTCTTTTAGATGAAGAAAAAGAACTGTTTCTTGTAAAACAAGAAATAGTTAGATTGGAATCATTAGGTTATTTTAAAGTAGTTCAAATTCCTTTGTCTTTTCCAAATAAAATGCGTGTGGAAATTAAGCTTAACGATCCATCTATGACAAAGTTAGAAATTCTTTGGAATGATGTTTTTCGCAGTTTAGGGAAAAAAGTACAAAGTTATCGTATAGGAAATCGTATTGTATTTCAATTGTGCTTAGGGTTATAAAATCTTTTCTTGCTTTGTTTGAAAATAGATTGTAAATAAGGATAGATATATGAATTTGAAAGATATTTCTGGAGTACAAGAAGTTCATTCATTAGTAGAAAAAGCTCGCGTTGCCCAGGGAAAATTATTAAATTTATCACAAAGTCAAATAGATCAAATTGTTGCCAACATGGTGCAAGCTGGATTGAAAAACGCAGAACATTTAGCTCGTTTAGCAGCAGGTGAAACAAGTATTGGTCGTGTAGAAAGTAAAATTTTGAAAAATCGTTTTGCTGTGCAAGAAGTATATAAATCTTGTAAAGATCTGCGTACAGTAGGAGTCATTGGATATGATGAAACTCAAAAATGTTTTGAAATTGCAGAACCTGTAGGAATTATTGCTGCTATTATCCCTACAACAAATCCTACTTCTACGACTTTATTTAAAGCTTTGATTTCACTCAAATCTCGAAATCCTGTGATTTTTGCACCTCATCCTCGAGCTGTTCGATGTATTTTTGAGTCTGCTAAGATTATGCATGATGCAGCAGTGGCAGCTGGTGCACCTCGTGATTGTATTGGTTGCATCCAAGAAGTGAGTTTGACAAGTACACAAGAATTGATGAAACATAAGCATGTAAATTTTATTTTGGCAACAGGAGGTCCTGGACTAGTAGAAGCAGCGTATAAATCAGGGAAGCCTGCGATTGGTGTTGGCCAAGGAAATGCTCCTGCGTATATTGATCGATCTGCAGACATTCAACATGCTGTCAAATGCATTGTAGAAAGTCAAATGTTTGATTATGGTACGGTTTGTGCTTCAGAACAATCGGTAGTGGTGGATCAAGCAGTATTAGATAAAGTACGAGCAGAATTTCAACGACAAAAAGCATACTTTTTATCGCCTGAAGAGGTGGTGAAATTGTCATCCGTAGTCATTCAAAATGGACGCATGAATGCTAATGTCGTAGGACATTCTGCGTTTGACATTGCACAACAAGCACAACTTTCTGTTCCTATAGACACTACTGTGTTGTTAGCTCCTCTAGAGGGTGTAGGTGCAGATTATCCTTTATCGCATGAAAAATTATGTCCTGTTTTAGGATTTTATGTTGCCAATGATTGGCAAACAGGTTGCGAACGATGTATAGAATTACTTTGTTTAGAAGGGAAAGGGCACACTCTTGTCATTCATGCTACGAATCCAGATGTAATTTTAGAATTTGGATTGCAAAAGCCAGTGTCTAGAATTTTAGTCAATGCACCTAGTTCGCAAGGAGGTGTGGGATTGGCAACACATTTGGTTCCTTCATTAACATTAGGGTGTGGAACATATGGAGGCAACATTACTTCAGATAATATTTCTGCTATGCATTTAATCCAAAAGCGGAGAGTTGCTACGATTCGAGAAGATTTTGCACTGTGGCCAGATAAATCGAAGATTTCGTCCGAGATTTTACATCTAGAATTTTTCCCTAATTTTAATATAGATTCTGAATTTTATTGTAGCATTGAACCTTTTTCTATGGATAGAAATTCGATAGGAAGTGCATGGGAAATTTCTAATATCCCAAATCAAACGCATTCTGTAAGTTGCCAAACTACAAATGAAAGTGCATGGGAAATGCCAGATTTGAAAAAATTTAAAAATAATATACCATCTGTAAATTTAGGTTGTCAAACTACAAATGAAAACAAAGATGTATGGGAAATTCCAGATTTGAAAAAGTTTAAAAGTGACATTCGATCTGTTTATTGGCCATAAAGGAGTTTTTTTCAAAAAATACTTTGATTTTTATATAGTAATCCATTATAATTTTATGAGATTCTTTATGAATTTTTCAAAAAGACAATAAAGAATTGTTTTAAAGAATTCATGGCTATTTTAGCAATTTGTATATATTTATTTTAGCAATTGGAGAAAAATTGAAATGAGTAAAATTGCTCTTGGTATGATTGAAACTCGTGGCTTAGTTGGCTCTATAGAAGCTGCTGATGCTATGTTAAAAGCTGCTAAGGTAACTCTTTTAGGTAAAGAGCAAATTGGTGGGGGCTATGTGACAGTAATGGTTCGTGGCGAAGTTGGAGCAGTCAAAGCAGCAACAGATGCTGGAGCAACTGCTGCAAAACGAGTAGGCGAACTTGTATCTGTACATGTTATTCCTAGACCTCATAGTGAAGTGGAACAAATTTTGCCAAAAACTGCAAATTGGAATAGAGAAGCTGCAGAAAAATAATTTTATTCCAAATATTGGACAAATTTTTCGAGAAAAAACTCTCGCAAGGAAGTTTGTGGGAGTTTTTCTAGCTTTAATGTAGTTACTCTCTCCGCTAAAAAATGTTTTGGTTAAAGAGTAAATTTCCTTTTTGTTGTCAATTAGGGTATGATTTATGAAATATGATTGCGTGGGACTTTTAGAACTTTCTAGTATTGCGAAAGGAATTTTCACAGCAGATGCACTGTTAAAAAAAGCATCTGTTTCCATAATTTTTTCGCATCCAATTAGTTCTGGAAAATATTTAATTTTCTTTGAAGGAGAAGTGGAAGAAGTTACAAGTGCATTAGAAACAGCAAAAGAAGTGGCTGGAAAATCTTTAGTAGATTGTCTCTGGATTCCACAACTTCATGCACAAATTCGCTCTGTATTACAACAGAAAGTAGCTGTTTCGAGTTTAGAGGCAGTAGGTGTTTTTGAAACGGCAACATGTGCTTCTAGCATTGTTTCAGTGGATGCTGCATTAAAAGAAGATAAAGTTCAATTACTAGAACTTCGTTTAGGTAAAGGCATTGGTGGCAAAGCGTTTTGGATCATTCAAGGAACTGTGGAAAATGTTGATTCTGCTTTATTGGCTGCACAACGTTCTATTCCTAGGTCATATATTGTAGAACAAATTTTAATTCCCAATGCAACACCTGATTTACTTTCTGTTTTTCAAGAATGAAACGGTCTAAGCAAGCTTTGATTGATACAAATCATCATCGAAAAACTATGTTTTATCAATCAAAGCTTTGTCCCATTGTGTTTGTCCGCCTCATTTCTTTTTTTTCTTTACTTTCCACGCTTCTTCTCTATTCTTTTTTCTCGCCTTTTTCTTGGGAGAATTCTTCCATATCTCATCCTATTCCCTCACTTTCTATGCAAGAAAATAAAGAAATGCCAAGCAACGATACAAATCAAAATCAAACAAAAGAAATGCCAAGCAACGATACAAATCAAAATCAAACAAAAGAAATGCCAAGCAACGATACAAATCAAAATCAAACAAAAGAAATGCCAAGCAACGATATGAATGAAAAGCAAACATATTTTGAAGATTGGAAAAAGCAGGGCGAAAAAGCAGAAAAAAATGGAAATCTTTCTTTAGCGTATCAATGCTATGCTTGGGCTTTACAATACCAAGAGGATCAACAAACACGAACGAAATACAATAACATCGAGGGAATATTGCAGGATCAAGTTCAAAAATATGAAGAAAAAACTACTCTTTTTCAACAAGCTATTTTATATGAACAAAAAGAGCAATACGAGGATGCATTATTAATATATCAAAAATTGAAAGATGTAAAAAAAATATCATTTTGTGAAATATTAGTAGCGCGAAAAAAAACAAGTCAAAAAATATTTTCTCAAATACAAAATCAAATAGAAAAAGGCGATTGGGAAAATGCCATTCTAACTTCTCGCTTATTTTGGAAAGAATATGAAACATTAAACAAAACATATGATGGGGATCCTTTTTTTATTTCTTTTGCCCATGAAAAAAAAATTCATGAAGTTTTATGGGCTTTTGAATATGTTTTAAAAACATTGTGGTCGCAACGTAGATATGCAGTATTATGGAAAGAAGTAAAAAAAATGCCAGAGTTTATTTCTACAACAGGAATATTGCAAAAATTGCGTGGCTTAATAGAACAAGATATGGTTTTAATTCCAAGTAGTTCTTTTATTATGGGATGTGACCACGAAGAAATAGATGAATTTCCCCAACATACGAAACATGTAAACAGTTTTTATATAGGAAAATATGAAGTTTCATTACAAGAATACATGAATTTCATCTATCACACAAACCATAAGAGTCCCGATTACAAACTTTCTGATTTATCTAAAATTCCAAGAAATTTACCAGTTGTGGGAGTATCTTGGCAAGATGCATGCGACTATGCAGAATGGATGGGATTTCGTTTGCCCACAGAAATAGAATGGGAAAAAGCAGCACGCGGAACTTTAGGATATACGTATCCTTGGGGCAATGATTTTGATAGTACGTTATGTAATAGCGTATCTTTACAAAAAGGAAATGTAGTAGCTGTAGATTCTTTTCCAAATGGCTGTTCTCCTTATGGTTGTTTCCAAATGGCTGGAAATGTATTAGAATGGACTTCTTCATTGTATGAACCGTATGAAAATCACTCAGGAAAATTTCCCCTACGAATAGGATATAGAGTGGCACGAGGCGGTTCGTGGTTATATAAAGAAAAATCTTTGCGATGTAGCAATCGATTCCCTTTTAGTCAAGATGTGAAATTACCAGACTTAGGGTTTCGTTGTGTATGGGATAGCAAAGAATAAAAATTTTAATTTAATGGAGAACAGGTAACACCTGTAAAGATATATGAGTTTTGCACGTTATTTATCTATCAATAGCATTTGCTTAGACATTGACTTAGATTATGAAATTGATACGCAGGGTCTATCTGCACGTGAAGTGGAAATCAAACGAAAAGAAACAATTTTGTATGATGTAGCAAAATTGTTAGACAATTCTGGGAAAATTAGCAATTTTAGCAGTTTATCCAAAGATTTAATTTTATGCAATAGAAGAACTTCTAGTGCCATTGGTTGTGGCGTTGCGATTCCCCATGTTCGAAATTTGCAAACACGCCATACAGTTATGGGATTTGCACGTTGTAAGGAGGGAGTTGATTTTGACGCTCCTGATTTTGAAAAAGTGCAATTATTTATTCCTATGGTGGCGCCACCTTATGATGATAAAGCATATTTACGAATTTATCGTGGCATTGCGTTGGCATTTCAACATACTGATGTTAAACAACGACTTCTAGAAGTGCAAGAACCAACAGAAGTCATTCGAATTTTTGATCGATATTTTCGTTAAAAAAAATTTTAAGAAAGGATTATAAAAAAATGCTTGAAGAAAAAGAAGAAAAACGAAGTATTTTTCGTGGTTTATGGTGGAAGATTCCACTATTTATCATTATTTTTATATTTCTATTGATTTTATGCTTGCCTTTTTATTCTTCGTTTTTAATTCCATTGATTACAGGACCTATTCAAAGTGCCACAGGCTATTCTGTCCAGATGGATAAATTATATATTAGTATTTTTGGTTCACAGATTAGTTTTAAAGATTTTGTCGTAAAAGATAAAGAAGAAACGATTCTTAGTGTAGATTACGCCAATCTAGACTATAATCTATTGACAATGAAATCAGGAAAAATAGCCACAGAATCTATTTTGGAAGTATCTGGTGTGACAGCCAATATTACTTTACCTGAAATAGAAGAATCAACTACAACAACGCAACCTACAACAACGCAACCTACGACAACGCAACCTACAACAACACCCACAACTTCAAAAAAAAGTTATACGTCATTTCCCGAGCTATATTTAAAAGTTGCTATTAAAGACATCAATGTAGTTATATCAGACGCATCTAAACAAAATAGTGTTAAACTAGATAACTTTTACTTGGATTTTAACGTAGATACATTCGAAAAGATTACATATCGTTCTGGTTCTGGCAACTCTTATATAAGCGACAAATTAAATGCTGGTCTAAAGTATACATTAGAAGGTCTAATGAATTTAGCTATGGATCAACAAAATAATGTTCAATTCCATGCTAAAGGTAACTTTACCATAGACGATATGTATGTCAAACAACAAGATGTAATTGACTTAGAGAAACAATCTATTTCTTTGTACCATGAAATAAGCCTAGATACTAGCCAAGGTGTAGTTTCTATTCCAGAAATTGGCATTAAATCAAAATATGCAAATTTTGCTTTGAAAAATTTTGAATTAAACAATTTACAAGATGTTTTTTTGCTAATGATGAATATGTCTCAATGGAAGTCACCTCAAGACATTGCTGATAGTTTGTCTGCTATTTCTGGAAATGAATTTCACGCTACTTTAGATGCTAATTTTGACTTAAATACATTGTATCAAGATTGGGGAAAATTGATTGCCACAATATCAAATGATGCAGTCACAGAATTTGGTGGTATAGTAAAAGCTACTGGAGATATTATAAAAAAGGAAAATTCTATTGTATCATTATCTCAAAATTTCAATGTAGATTCTTGCTATGTCCAAGGCATTTTTGGCCTAGATCAAAAACCTTATGAATTACGTTTAAATGAAGTAAAACAAAATTTAAAATTTGAATTGGATCTACTCAAAAAATCGTTTACAGATCATTTTTCCTTTCATATGGATTTCCCATATAACGGGAAAAATCTTTCTTTAATTGACATGGAATTGGATGCTCAAGTATCTGATATTTTGCAAAATATCACATTGGATCATTGGAAAGATAAATTAGAAATCAATCTAGAGAACATTGCATTATTTATACGAGATTTCATACCCTCAGACGTGAAAGTAAAAGGGAAAATTGCAAATTTCAATACCATTACAAACAAAGATGCCAAATCTATGGATATAAAAGGGAAAACTGATATTGTAGCGTCCCTTGCTTCCAATAAAATTAAAAATCTGCCTGAATTAAAAATCAATGGAAATCGTCACGTTATTCTGAATGGTAGCTTCATGGATGGTTTTCAATCTGTGGATGTGAAAAAAATGTCTTTTACCTCTACACCTAAGAATTTATTCAACGTACAGACTCGTGGCAATCTCCATATGAATTTACAAAACAAGCAAAAAATGGAAACAAGAGTCAGGATGGATCTTTCTAAACTTACTCCTTATATTGCTGTATTTTTACCAAATGCAAGACTAAAAGGCATATTTAATCAACGTCTCATCGCAGAAAGTAAGTCAGAAAAAATTAATGTAAGATCAGATGGAAGTTTAAAATCATTCCAAGTTTACTTACCTTTAGAAGATAGCAAAATTACATGCAAATTGCAAAATACCTCTTGGAGACAAAATTTTGCCTGTGTTGTAAAAGATAACCAACAAGTCATAGAAGTGACACAATGTAGCATCAAGAATCCTTCCATTTCCTTGAATTCTTCTGGAAAATTGCAATATGCACAGGATTTTACAAAAACAAAAATAGACTATAAAATGGAATTTCCTTTGATTGATGTTCCAGCTTTATTAAATTGTGTAAAAATCGAAAGTAAAAAATTGTCTTCCACAACACAATCAGAAGAAGAACAACAAGCAACTACGATAGAAGCATCTGTTCAAGACGTTTCTGATGAATTATCTTCTTTAGCACAAGATACAATACAAACTCTTCAAAAATTTGGCATTGATTTTCAATGCATATTCAAAAAAATCATCCTTGATTCTCAAAATAAGATTGAAAATTTAAACATCACTTCTACATTAAATCATAATAATGTAGATAACAAATTATTGACTGATATCAAAGGCAACATTAATTCTGGCACATTATTTTTTCAAGTAGAAGCAGATCTTAGCAAACCACATCCAGATTGCCACATTGATTATGATGTCAATAAAATTCCCTATATTCTTTCTGTTGCATTGCCCATGGCAAACAGTTTTCCTTTATTAGATAAAATCTCTTTTGAAAATGAAGGCAACGT
Organism: Planctomycetota bacterium; assembly: GCA_017993505.1. Classification (GTDB taxonomy): domain Bacteria; phylum Planctomycetota; class Uabimicrobiia; order Uabimicrobiales; family JABWCH01; genus JAGOMP01. The sequence continues at coordinate 9,016 of JAGOMP010000027.1, read as the reverse complement.
GGACATCAATGCAAAAGGCAACATTTATTTTTCTGGTATAGATCCTCGTGGTATTAAAAAATCACTTCGTACTACAGGCGATAATTACTTTTCTCTACCAGCTGGAAGACTCGATGTTGGCTTTGATCCTACAGAATTCTTAGATGCAACTGATGTAACTAAAAAAATTGATGCAGTACAAGAAAAAACAAAACAAGAAATCGAACAACTCCTAGCCTCTAAAGAAAAAATGGAACAAGGCATCAAAACACTAGAAACTTCTGTTCTTGGTGTGTCCAATAGCATATCTAATATGCAATCACAATATAATACAGCGAGAGCTACTTTACAAAAATTGCAAGGTGCAGGAAGTTTTATTCCTGGAATCAAAAAACAAGTGGAACAAGCAGAAAAACAAGTACAAAACCTAGAAAATCAAATGAAAACATTACAAGATAAAAAGACACAACTAGAAAAGCCATGGAATGAAGAAAAAGCAAAACTCGAAGCTTTAGAAAAAGAAATTGCAGAAAAACAAGCAACTCTTACTTCAACAGTGCAAAGTGCATTGCCAAAGGATCTATTAGATTGTTCCTTTGATCGAATGACTGTATCTTATCTCATGGAAAATGCAAATCCTTGGACTGATGGAAAATCACTCACACCTTATAATTTTACAAAAATTATGTACAAAGATTTAACATTTGAACCAAAAGGCAGAAAATTTCCAAAAATTTCTGGTTGGTATTGTTTTGACGGCACATATGAAATAGGAATATTTCCAACAGATATAGAAGCAATGAACGCATTACCAGAAGTAATGGCTCAAAAAATCAAAAACAAAGGCGTTTTTATGACAAAAGATGGCATTTCTTTAGGAAAATAATAAAAAATTGTGGAAATAGTTAAAAAAATTGCTATAATTTTTTTAACTATTTCCTATGTTTACTTTATATAGAATAGATAATTTGTATTATTTGTTCGTTATTTTTTATACTTACTTTATATAAAATAGATAAAAAAATTGGTATTATTATATCAATTAGATAACTGAATATTATTATATAGAATAGATAATTTGTATTATTTTTTTCGCTATTTCCTATATTTACTTTATATAGGAATGCAGCCTCCAAAAAGTATAAATATCAAACAATATTTATACTCTTATTATAATAATAGTAATTGTAGTAACTGGTCAAGACGGCTTACCATTATATGTGAAGGCTAAATATGGGACTTTCTGTAGAACTTTTAAAATCTTGTTGTGCTTCGATTGCAAAAATGCTCACTTTTTCATCAATAGATCCATTGCTTGGTACTCCAACAGGGAAACCAATGGAATTTTTAATGCAACATAATTTTTCTGTAGAAGAATTTCGTCAACACTATAGAGATGCGTTGCAAAAAGGTTCATATATGCTTGAAATGGCATTGCAAGAATCTGAACGGATGGAAGAAAACATTCTTATTCCCTTTTTAGAAGAGTATAAGGACGATAAACAGAGGATTTGTGAGCGAATTATTTCTATATGTCAAAAATTACGAACAGAAGAAGTCCTCGAACATATATTAAATGGATTAAACTCTTCTAAAATTTCTCAAGTTGTCCAAGATATGGGGAAATCTTCTAAACTATATCCATTACCTGTTGAATTTTTAGAATATCTCTGCAAAATTACAAAATATCCAAAAACAGACCTTGCATTTCAATTCCTCATTGGAAAAGCTTATCTGTTTCAAGCCATTGATCATCAGTTGCGTTCTTCAATCTGTAGTGATAGTCGTTTAAAAAAGATGGTATGCATATCTAATTCTACAAAAATGAAATTGCGAACGCAACTTGTTGCAAAACAAATTGAAGATTTAAATAAGAAAAAATCCACTCTTAAAGATGCTAAAGAAATTTCAAAAATTAATTCGCAATTGGCATTGAGTCAACGAGCTTGGACGCTTATGGGACAATACCTAGACAACCAAAAACCTGTTCTAGATATGTTAAATAATGCACTCTCTAAATTAGAACAGTCAATTGGACATGAAGTATTGGACAAAACAAAATCATTGTCATTATTGCAAACAGGTGCATTAAAAGAAACTTCAGAATTAAGTGGTTCTGTGGATGTGATAGAAGAAATGGAACGACTCATCCAAAAATCCATAGAAATTTTAGGTCAAGATAGAATCGTTTTTTCTCACACTTTGTTGGGAATTTCATTAGAAAATCAAAAAGCAAAAATTGAAAAAGCAAAAAATATTTTTGAAAAAATTCCCAATAGTCATCCACAAAAAGCAATTTTTGCTAACCATCTTGGTGTGATTAGCAATGCTATGGGTATGCCAGATAAAGCAGCAGAATATTTTCGCCGTGCTTTAGTGCTCATGCCAATTTCTAATAAACAAGAACGCACTCCCATTGAAAGCAATCTATTTTTTGCACTTTTAAATCGTGGAAGTTTTGATGCTGCATTAAAATATATGTTAGAATCTTTAGCAGCTGGTAGCGAAGAATGCAATTTTTTTGATGTGAATCGATACGTTCCTAAAAAAATCTTAGGTGTAGGTGGTGTGGGAGTTACTTTTTTATGCGAAGATGTTTGTGAAGAGCGAATGGCAGTAGTTAAAACATTGTGGCAATCTAGTCAAGGTGCTTTAAAAGATCTCTTTGCAGAAGCGTATCAAGTACAAGCCATTGATGATGACAAAATTGTTAAAATTTATGAAATTGGTCGCCATCGAGTACGTCATTCTTTTATGGTTTTGGAATATTATAAAGGAATAGATTTAGAAAAATATATTTTAACACACCGTCAAGGAAAAGTTTTAAATATTTCCGAAGCAGTGGCTATTATACGTCAAGTTGCACAAGGTCTTCAAGTTGCCCATAGCCAAAATCCACCTATTCTTCATCGATACATTAAGCCTAGTAATATTTTATTAAATGAAGAGACAGGAAATATAAAAATCATAGACATTGGTATTGCTAATTTAATGCCAGAACCAAAAAATATGAGCCATTCTATTCTTAGTCCTACAGAAAGTGCTATTACAAAAAATATTGCCAATACATGGTATTACCTGTCTCCAGAACAACAACAAGGAAGCAATCAAATTACAGAAAAAGTAGACATATTTAGTTTAGGAAAAATATTTTTATTCCTTTTAACTGGTCAAATACAAGCAACAAACGCAACGCCATTCCCAAATTCAAAGCAGGCACAAATTCTTGTACAAAAATTTATGCAAAAAGCCGTACATGCTGATGCTGAATCTCGATATTCATTACATGAATTTCTTGAAAATCTTGAAAAATTACAACAAGATATAGAATCATTGCCACCAGAAATACCAACAACAACAAATATAGAAAAACCATCCGCTAAAATTGCTTCCACTATTGGTGAAGACGAATTCTTTAGTATTGAAAAAGACAATTTAAAAAACTTAGAGGAAGAATCTATGAAAAACAACAATATGTGGAGTCAAATACCAGTGGATGAAAATTCCATAAGTCCTGAACCATTATTTGATTCAGCATCTTGGGATGTAGATGATCTTAATATGGAACAAAATGAAAATGCCATCAATACTAAGGAGCACTTAGATTATTCTTCTGGCATTGATTTATCCATTAATAAAAATAACATGAGTACACCTATTCCTAGTTCTGGTGCTACGATTTCCCAAAATAACGTATATAGTCCTTCCCATGGTATAAACATCAGCCAAGGAACAAATCTATCCTTTAACCAAGGTACAGATTTATCTCAAGGTTATAATCAAAACTATGACCAAGGCTATGATTCCAGCTACAACCAAGGCTATGATTCCAGCTACAACCAAGCCTATGATTCCAGCTACAACCAAGCTGCCTATGACTCCAGCATAAACTTGTCGCAAGGTTATGACCAAAATTATAACCAAGGTACAGACTTATCGCAAGGCTATGACCAAAATTATAACCAAGGTACAGACTTATCGCAAGGCTATGACCAAAATTATAACCAAGGTACAAACTTATCGCAAGGCTATGACCAAAATTATAACCAAGGTACAGATTTATCTCAAGGTTATGACCAAGGCTACGATTCAAGCTGTGATCAAGGCTACGATTCAAGCTATGATCAAGGCTACGATTCAAGCTATGATCAAGGCTACGATTCAAGCTATGATCAAGGCTACGATTCAAGCTATGATCAAGGCTACGATTCAAGCTATGATCAAGGCTATGATTCAAGCTATAACCAAGGTGCTGAATTAACAGCTGGTTCAGAAGATGTAGTTAATGGGGGGGCTGAATTCATTTCAGAGCCTGGGTTTGATGAATTTTCAACAGCTACCAATGCAGAATCTTCAGGCATACATGTAGCATATGGATTAGATGATCTAAATGATTTTACAAATCCTTTAGATGGACAAATCAAAACTGGCTCCACAAAAGAAAGCCTCATGCCAACAAGTCCTCTTACTATCATAACATTGCCTAGTGGTTTTTCTAAAGACAATCACACAATTTTCTGTGATAAAGACGGTGCGACTATGGTATATGTACCTGCTGGTGCATTTCATATGGGATATGAGGGCGAAGGATATGAAGATTTTGAAACACCCATCCATGAAGTGACATTAGATGGATATTTAATTGACCAATATCCTGTTACTTGGTATCAATATGAAATTTTTTGCAAAGAAACAGGTCGCAAACTTCCTACATACCCTTGTTGGGAAAAAGACGATTCTCAACCTGTTGTAAATGTAAGCTGGGACGATGCTATGGCATATGCTTATTGGGCTGGCAAAACACTTCCTTCCGAAGCACAATGGGAAAAAGCTGCAAAAGGCGGATTTTCTTTTGATGGTGATGCATTGCGTGAACAACTCAATAGTGCACCTGATAGAAAATTTCCATGGGGAAACCAATATCCCAATCAAAGCCAAAGCGATGAATGGCTAGCAAACTGTGCTGGTGAACCTATGTATGGTGAACGAAGTCCTTCTCCTGTAGGAACTTTTAAAGAAGGAGTCTCCCCATATGGGTGTATGGATATGGCTGGTAATGTTTGGGAATGGTGTCTAGACTGGTTTAGCGAAGTGTACTACAAAACATCACCACCAGCCAATCCAAAAGGTGCAAAGTCAGGACCTGGTCGTGTTTTACGAGGAGGTGCTTGGAATATTGAAATGGAAAAACTTCGAGTTTCGTATCGAACATGGATGGAACCTAGCTCTGCGTGGAATGTGATTGGATTTCGTACTGTAAAACAACTTATGATTTAAGCACCCATTCGTATCCCTAAAATAAAGGCATAGTTAAAAACTATGCCTTTATTTTAACATCCTTATTTTATTTCTTTTTTATACAATATAACTAGGTATAACTTTTCCTTGTTGTTTTATAAATTTTTTGTTTTTTTATGTCTTTTTTCTATGAAATAAAATATGAAATATGAATTTAAACTACTTACCTCTGTTATTGTTTTATAAATTTTTTGTTTTTTTTATGTCTTTTTTCTATGAAATAAAATATGAAATATGAATTTAAACTACTTACCTCTGTTATTCTACTAATCATTTTCCCTTGTTTTTCTTTAGTGGGTTTTGCATTACAATCACTAGGCGATCAAAAACTCATCATTGAAAAAAAAATCGAAGAAAGTTACACTGCTCTCGTTTCTACGGCACGAAAACAAATTTTAGACAAAATTATTAGTAAAGTAAAAAAAATTGAAGAAACATTACAGAATGAAGAAAATATATCTACTTCAAAATTTCTCGACCCATTGTCAGACTCATTGTTTGAAAAAGTATACGTAGTAGATAAAAATTACAACATCATATATCCACAAGAACGTCCCATAGACGTTCACATTGAAAATGTATATATGCTCATGGAAGACCATCATATCTTTGAAAATGCTTATTTCCAAGAATTCCAAATAAAAAACTACGAAACAGCCATCATTGAATATAAAAATATCATTGCTAATATCCAAGATAAAAAAATTGATACCATGGGGCAAGCATTAGCTTCTATTGCTCGTTGTCAGTTATATTTACAACAAGAAGACAAAGCTTTAGAAACATACCAATCTATAGTAAATCTATATAGAGATAGCACTTCTGCTAGAGAACTAAGATTTTTATTAGAAATCAAACTTCAAATTCTAGAAATTTACAAAAAAAACAAAAAATGGAACTTATACTATCGAAACATATTAGACATTTTAAAATACATACTATTCAATGAATTTCGTTTCAAAAAAGTACAATATTATTACTACATTGAAAAAATACAAAAAGAACTTCAAAAACTCGAACATGAAGAAAATTTATCTCTCATAGAAAAAGAAAATTTTTTAAAATACAAAGAATCCATTTTAGAAGAACATTCTAAAATAGAACAACAAGAAAAAGAAATACAAGAAATTCAAAAATACGTTTTGCCAACATTACAACGAGAAAAGGAAAATTCTGGATACATTCCTTATGAAATTCGGAATATTCAATACTTGATCTACTATTGTAAAACACCTATAGGATACGTATTATATAACATAGACCTAGACTACTGTTTAAAAGACATTATTGCCCCTACCGTTCATGAACAAGATATGGGACCTGATATCCGTTTAAGCCTTTTGAGCAACAATGGCATTTCTCTTCTTATCAAACCTGATGCAAGATTTTACTCTGTTGTTTCCCAACCATTGCAACCTATCTTCCCTTTTTGGCATATGGTACTATACTTAAAAAACATCCGTTCTCTAGAAGATTTATCTCGCTATCGTTCTGAATTATACTTAACAGGTCTTATAGTTCTTATTAGCTTTCTACTTCTAGGAGTCTACATCATCATCTATACATACGTACGGGAAATGAAAAATGTACGATTCAAATCTACCTTTGTGGGAAACATCACCCACGAACTCAAAACACCTCTAACAGCTATCAAAATATTTGTAGAAACCCTCCAAATGGAACGCACACAAAGTCGCTCAGAACAAAGAGAATGCTTACAAATCATTGCAGCAGAAAGTGAACGACTGAGCCGTTTAATAGACCAAATTCTTAGCTTTGCAAAAATGGAACAAAAAAAGCGAACATTCCACTTTCATCCTTGTAAAATCGAAGAATGGATTGAAGAAATTATCCAAGATTTTCAAAATCAAATCCCTACCAAAGCAAATTGTAAAATCACATTTCAAAAACAAGACAACTTACCAGAAATATACATTGACCAAGAAAGCATTCGAGAAGCTTGGATGAACCTACTCTCCAATGCCTACAAATACAATGACAAACAAGAAAAACACATTGACATTCAAATCTATTGCCATAAAGAAGATGAAATTGCCCTTTCCATCAAAGATAACGGAATTGGCATCCCTAGAAACGAACTCCATCGCATATTTAAAAAATTCTATCGAGTAGAAAACAGAGACACACTGCGAATTGAAGGTACAGGGCTTGGCCTTTTCTTAGTAGAATCTATTGTCAAAGCCCATAAAGGCAATATCAAAGTACAAAGCAAATTTCAACAAGGAAGCGAATTTACTCTCTATTTACCAATACAACAGAAAATATAACTCCCACTTGGCTATATTTTTAGGATATTTTGTATGAATTCTAACATTCGATCCAATCAATATGCATGTTGTGCTAATCCTGATACACTTTGTAAAGAAGAATTTATTTTTTGCAAAAAAGTAATACAACAACTAGGAATCAACATGAGATTAATTCAAAGCAATTTCATTAAAGAAGAAAGTAAATTAATATTTTTTTTCACAGCACCAGAACGAGTAGATTTTCGAGAATTATTAAAAATCTTACGCCGACAATATTATGGAACTCGAATTGAATTAAGACAAATTGGACAACGTGATGCAGCTAGTCTATTAGGCGGTGCAGGAATATGTGGTTTAGAACTTTGCTGTTGCTCCTTTTTAAAAAATTTTTCACCCATCACAGCAAAAATTGCAAAAAAAGTAGGTCCTACTCCTAATCCTGCCATGTATTGTGGACTTTGTGGACGACTAAGATGTTGTTTACGATATGAAGTAGAAGGACTAGAAGATGACGATGATGACTTTATGTTCATGCATGAAGATACATTAGAACAAGAATTCATGTTAGATGCTTTTAAAACAAAAGAATAATTAATTACAAGAATCAAGAATAATTCATTACAAAAATAATGAATTATAAAAAGCATAAGTGTAATAAGTTAAATTATAAATATAAAAATAATTACGTATAACAGATATAAAAATAATGAATTATAAAAAGAGAAAAAAATGATAGAAAAACTATTTACTTTAGCACGACGTTTACGCGATCCAAAAAATGGTTGTCCTTGGGACTTAAAACAAGATTTTGAATCCTTTAAAATGTGCTTAGTTAACGAAGCAAATGAAGTGGTAGAAGCCATTGATAACAAAAACATTGCCAACTTACAAGAAGAACTAGGTGACACATTATTTAACGTAATATTTTTAATCAACTTAGCAGAAGAAAAAAAAATGTTTACCTTAAACGATGTGGTAGATGGTATTTACAATAAAATGGTTCATCGACATCCACATGTTTTTGGCGATAAACATGCAAAAACTGCTGAAGAAGCATACGAAATTTTTCTGCAACAAAAAAAACAAACCAAAGAGCAATCTACCTCAGAGTAGTCATTGCTCCTGCTCCAGAGCAGCCTCCATATACAAATCTCCTCAGAGCAAATTACCTCCCAGAGTAAATTACCTCCCCAGAGCAAAATTACCTCCTCAGAGCAAAATTGCCTTCCCAGAGCAAATTATTCTCCCCAGAGCAAATTATTCTCCCCGGAGCAAAATTACCTCCCCAGAGCAAAATTGTCTCCCCGGAGCAAAATTACCTCCCCAGAGCAAAATTGTCTCCCCAGAGCAAAATTGTCTCCCCGGAGCAAAATTACCTCCCCAGAGCAAAATTGCCTCCCCAGAGCAAATTATTCTCCCCAGAGCAAATTATTCTCCCCAGAGCAAAATTACCTCCTCAGAGCAAAATT
>JAGOMP010000026.1 GCA_017993505.1 Planctomycetota bacterium | reverse complement strand
GGACAGGTGTTTTTTTGTGCTTGTCTAATCATCTAATTTTATTATACATTTGTCATTGGACAGGTGTTTTTTTGTGCTTGTCTAATCATTTAATTTAATTATACATGTTCATTGGACAGGTGTTTTTAATGCATGTATAGTTTTCTAATTTAATTATACATGGTCATTGAACAACGCTTTTTTTGAAAAGTTACTCTGGGCGGGAATTTGCTCTGGGGAGGGGAAGTTGGAAGTTGCTCTGGGGAGGCAATATTGCTCTGGGGAGGAAAATTGCTCTGGGGAGGAAAATGTTGATCGCGGAATATACTCTGGGGAGGCAATATTGCTCTGGGGAGTGGAAGTTGGAAATTGCTCTGGGGAGGCAATATTGCTCTGGGGAGGGGAAGTTGGAAGTTGCTCTGGGGAGGCAATATTGCTCTGGGGAGGAAAATTGCTCTGGGGGAGGAAAATGTTGATCGCGGAATATACTCTGGGGAGGCAATATTGCTCTGGGGAGTGGAAGTTGGAAGTTGCTCTGGGGAGGCAAATGTTGCTCTGGGGAGTGGAAGTTGGAAGTTGCTCTGGGGAGGCAAAGTTGCTCTGGGGCAGTTAGAAAAAATTGTGAGGTTAAAAAAAATAGCTATTTTTTAATAGCTATTTTTTTTGCGAATTTGAATTTTAAAGATATGAATATTTTTTTCGTTAATGAATGGCTTTCATCATTGGAAATGCGATGACGTCGCGGATGCTAGGTTGGTCGGTAAGGAGCATAACTATTCTGTCAATTCCAATTCCTACTCCTCCTGTGGGAGGCATGCCAAATCCAAGAGCATTGACAAAGTCCATATCTACAGGATGATGAACTACGCCATCTTCTTTAATAGATTGTGTATCGTATTGTCGTTGTGCTTGGAGTCGTTCGTACTGTTCTACAGGGTCTGATAGTTCGGAATATGCATTCCCAATTTCCATTCGCATAACAAAAGGTTCAAATCGCTCTACTTGTTCAGGATTGCCTCTTTTTTTCTTTGTAAGAGGGGAGATGGCTAGAGGATGATCCATGACAAAAGTAGGTTGTACAAGATATTCTTCACATAATGTTTCAAATAGAAAGTTAATGACGTGACCACGAGAAAATGGTTCCATGACTTGAAATTCTGGATCAGCTTCTTTAGCTCGTTGTACGAGTTGTTCGTCTGTCATGTTTTCTACATCACAGTTTGCATATTCTTTGAGTCCATCTACCATGGTGATACGTTTCCAAGGGGGGGTGAAATCAATTTCTGTACCTTGGTAGGTGATTTTTTGTGTACCATGAATTTCTTGAACAACGCTGGAAATAAGTGTTTCAAATTGTTCCATTTGGTATTTGTAGTCTGTGAATGCTTCATACCATTCCATCATGGTAAATTCTGGATTATGGGATCGATCAATACCTTCATTTCTGAAATTTTGGCAAATGGTGAATACTTTAGGAAATCCACCTACGATGAATTTTTTAAGTGGAAGTTCTGGAGAGATTCTCATGAATGCTTTTTGGTTGGAAAGGGCAGAAATGGTGGTTTCAAATGGTTTTGCAGATGCACCACCATAGACAAGTTCTAAGGTAGGAGTTGTGACTTCTAAGAATCCACGATTTTCCATGAATCTGCGAATGGAAGAGATGATTTTAGCTCGTTGAACCATGATGTCACGGGCTTTTTTATCTGTAATCCAGTGTAAATATCTTTGTCGATAGATCATTTCTGGATCAGAGAGTTGGTAGTATTTTGTGTCGCCTTTTTCTTTGCTAATGGGAACTCGATTTACAGCTTTGCTAAGAACTATGCATTCTTTGGCCCAAATAGTAAGTTCACCTGTTTTGGTTTGAAAAACTGATCCGTTGATGCCAACCCAATCTCCAATATCTAATAGAAGTACTCCTTGCCAATTTTGTTCTGAAAGGTCATTTTGTTTGAGATAGACTTGGATTCTATTATCAAAGTCTTCAATGTCTACAAAGTATACTTTTTTGCCTTGTTGTCGTAGTGCTGTGATTCTACCTGCAATAGCAACAGGTTTTTCCATGAGTTCTTGGACGTTATCTCGTATTTGTGTGATGGTATGACTGACTTGAAAGTCATATGGATAGGGGTTGATTTGTAAATCAATGAGTTTTTGTCTTTTTTCTAATAGTTCTTCATTGAATATCATGTAATTTTGGCTCCAGGTTGTGGATGCAACCTATATATATAAATGTTTAAATATTGATATATGAAATTTTTTTGTATGTAAGAAATTTTATTTCATAACATTGTATGTATGAATTTGTTTTATGTAAGAAATTTTATTTCATAACATTGTATGTATGAATTTGTTTTTGTGTATATAAGATATTTTCTTTGTTCTGAACATTGTGTTTTGTTCAGAAACAAAACACAATGTTCAAAGCGTGTTTAATGTAGAAATACACTTTATTTAAGCGTATTTGTTTTAATCGTGTTCAAAGGTGAAATACGCTTTATTTTATTTTTTTAGCCATTGTGCAAACCATTTATGAACTTCATTCCACCATAGGCGAGCATTTTGTGGTTTAGCAACAAAGTGACATTCATCAGGGAAGTAGATAAGTCTTGAGGGAACTCCTTGTCGTTGTAATGCTGTAAACATCTGGAATCCTTGGGAAACATCTACTCGGTAATCGTATTGTCCATGGGTGACAAGAGTGGGAGTTTTAAAGTTATGTGCATAGTATAATGGGGAGAATTTTTTGTAGAGTTCTGGATTCTTGTAAGGTGTTCCTCTAAATTCCCATTCTGGAAACCAGAGTTCTTCTGTGCTACCGTATTTAGATATATTGTCAAATAGACCTGCATGGGAAACAAGGCATTTGAATCTGTCTGTTTGTCCATTGATCCAATTGATCATGAATCCGCCATAACTGGCTCCTGCAGCACCGATTCTATCTTTATCAATGAATGGAAATAGTTCAGGTAGTTTGTCAAAACCAGCCATTAAGTCTTTATAGGGTCCACCTCCCCAGTCGCCACTGACAGCATCACAGAATGTTTGTCCGTATCCTTTGGAGCCTCTGGGGTTGATAGCAACTACTACGTAGCCAGGTGCTGCAAATAGGCTGAGATTCCATCTAAAGTGGAAATCATCGTTCCAAGATCCTTGGGGACCGCCATGGATTAGGAATATAACAGGATATTTTTTGTTCGCATCAAAGAAAGGAGGTTTTACGAGGAGACCTTGGACTCTCCAGTTATCAAAGCTTGTAAACCAGAATGTTTCTAGTGGATTCATTTCAAGCTCTTCTAGTAGGTCTTTGTTTGTAAATGTGATTTGTTGGACGTTTTTACCGTCTGCATCTGCTGTGAAAATTTCAAATGGTAATTGAACAGATTGTCGTAAAAAGACGAGTTTACCGTCTGGACATACGCGAACTGCTTTGTTGTAATGTTCATCTACAAGTTTTTCTACTGGACCACCTGTAACTGGAACTCGATAAAGGGTGGATTTGTGGTGATTGTAGGAATAAAAGTAGATATAGCCATTAGCAAAAATAGGATCTGTAACGTCTCTGTCAAATTCTTCTGTTAAGTTTGTTTTTTCACCTGTTTCAATGTTGTGTACAATAAGGTCTTGTTCGTCAGCTTCGAATCCTTCTCTTGCCATGCTAGTATATGCTAGGTATTTTCCATCTGGAGAAATGACTGGGTTGACATCTCCGCCTTTATTAGGAGTAATAAGAGTAGGTTCGCCTCCCTCTAGAGGAACGCTGAAAATATCGTTGTTTGTAGAGATAGCAACCATTTTGTCTGTATTTCGTACAAAATAGAATGTTTTGCCATCAGGAGATAGTGTGAAGTCTTGCATGCCGCCTAGTGAAATAGGTGGGGTATCGTATTTTCCTGGAGTCAAGTCTTTAGCTTCGCCAGTTTCGCCATTTACATAGAATACATGGGAAAATTTGCCATATGTCCAACGATTCCAATGTCTGTAGAGTAGACTGTCAATAACAATACCTGTTGCTTTAGAGTTGATGCGTTCTTCATCTTTTTTATTAGATTCTTCGAGGGTCATATCAGGATATACGTTACAGACTGCTAGGAAGGAAACGCTATCTGGTGCCCATGCGTAATCATCGATATCTACAGGTAGATCAGTCTTCTGAGTAATAGCACCTGTTGTGGGGTCATAACTGAAAATTTGTACTTTACCTTTATCTGTGGTGGTAAGAAATCCGAGTTGTTTGCCATCTGGACTCCATTTGGGAGCACCTTCATAGCCAGGTTTGTTTGTCACTTGTGTTAAATTAGTGCCATCTGTGTTGATCATCCAAATGTCTGTGTTGCTTTTGTTTGTTTCCATATCATAGGAAGCAACTGTATAAGCAACTTGTTTTCCATCGGGTGATAAGGCAATGTTGCCTACTCGTTTAAAGTTCCAAAGGTCTTCTACTGTCATTGCTCTTTTTTCTGCCATAACGCTAGGAAGAAAAAGGAGAATAATTAGGAGAATGGATAGGTACTTCATCATAAATCCTTTCATAAAATAATGTGTTTATTTTATAAGAATTTTTCTATATGTACACTACATATATTGTCAGTATGTACACTACATTATACTATATATTATAGTTTATTTAGTTTATTTTTTAATGTTATATTTTTCTAAGAATTTTTCTGTATATACATTACAATATACTATATATTTTTTTCTGTATATACATTACAACATATTATATATTTTTTTTGTATGTAAACTACAATATATTATATATTATAGTTTATTTTTTTATAATTCAAGAAAAATCAAATTTTCTATTTTTATGTTGAATTTTTTTTACAAATAACAGATAATCATTATATGTTTCTAAATTTCTTAAATCTTCAATAAGTTAGGGTAGACGTGATGGATAAAGTAAGTAAGAATATGGAGAGGCTGAAATTAAATCCAAAAGATGCTATTTCTTTTAAGGAATTAGAGGAAGAGTATTTTTATGCACAGGATTGGACGAAGTTGCTTGAATTATATCATTTTCGAGCAGATGCCATAGAAGAGGAAAATGTCGCTGAAGCTGCTCGACTTTATTTTAAAAGTGGCGAGATTTATGAAAAGAAAATTGGGGATATATCTCAAAGCTTAGTAGAATATCAGACAGCATTTCGTTTGTATCCACAAGAAAAGAAGTATGGCAATTTTTTGTCCAGCTATTTTTTAGGAAAGGCGAATTGGGACGAAGCCCTGAGAGTATTGTTGCTTCAACAAGAACATGTGAAAGAAAAGGACGTTCGCATTTCTATTTTAATACAAGTTGCACTTTTGTATCAAAATCAATTAAAAAATAAAGAAGAAGCCGAACGTTTTTGGTCTGCTATTTTAAAGTTGGATCCTTTGCAAAAAGAGGCTTTTCAGGCTTTAGAAAATTTATTACATGAGGATAAGCAATGGGAAAAATTGCTTTCTCTTTATAATAGTTTGTCCATGGTAACTCCTGACTTAAAAGTGAAAAAACGTCTATTAGAACAATCTGCTTTGATTTGTAAAGATTATTTAGGCAATCTTCCCCGAGCATTAATGTTTTATAAAGATTTATTGAAATTCGACCCTAAAAATTTAGATTTATTGAAGAAAATTGAGAATATATACATGCAATTAAATGAGTGGGATCATGTCATTGAAATTTTAGAACAAGAGCTAGAGTTTTTAGATAGCAGTAAACAGGCACAGTTATATATTCGTATGGCTGAAATTTCTAAAGAAAAATTACAAAATATACATAAGGCGATTTCATATTATGAATGTTCTTTGAAATATCAAGAAACAGATTCAATTTTGCAGATTTTAGAAGAATTGTATATGTCGGAAAAAATTTGGGATAAATTGGCTGATATTTATCAAAAACAAGCTAAGCTTTGTCAAAATACAGATGATTTAATAGAGTTGTATTGTAAATTAGGAAGTTTATATCGAGATAATATAAACGATGTTTCTTCTGCGATTTATTGGTTTGAACAAGCATGGCAACGTTCTTTAAAGGATCTTACTATTCTGCGATCATTGCAAGATTTGTATAAGTCTCAAAATGATGTATTGCATTTAGTACAAACATACTATGATGAAATTTCTCTTGTTAGCGGTGAAAAAGAAAGAGTCTTACTATATTATAAAATTATTAATATTTATAAGAAACAAAAGGATTTTTCATCTATAGCTCAAGTATATGAAAAAGTTTTAAAAGAGTTTCCTACACATCAAAAGTCTTTAGAAGAAGCAAAAAATGTATATTGGATTTTACAAGATTATCTTGCCTTTTTGCGTGTATTAAATTTGCAAATTTCTCACAATGAAGATTCACCTGAGATGATTCCGTTATATTTAAAACGTGCTGAAGTTTGGAAAGAAAAGCTTGGAAATGAAGAAAAAGCCATTGAAACGTATTGGAAAATTTTAGAATTAGATCGTAGTCAATTGGCAGTTTGGGATATTTTATATACATATTATCTTAAAAATAAAGATTATGAACAAGTTATCAATGCATTAGTAAATACCATTCATTTTGATTTTTCTCGAGCTGAAGCTAATTATTTAGAGATTGCCTTGTTATATTTAGATGAGTTAAAAGAAGAGTCTCTGGCCATTGAATTTTTTCAAAAAGTGTTAGAAATTAATTCTTGCAATATGCAAGCTATCAAAGCATTATCTGTTTTGTATGAAAAAAATCAAGATTGGGAAAAATATATTGAGAATATGGTGCATCGTTTAGAGTTGACGATGGATCCTAAGGAACGTATTTCTTTGCATTTTTCTTTAGCTAATGTGTTTCATGCTTTGAAAAGTGATGATGAAGAAAAACATTTGATTGAAATTTTAAAACTAGATTACAGTAACCGTGTTGCTATTGAATCTTTAAAAAAGTTTTATTTTATTCGCCATGAATGGCAAAAATTTGTCGAGCTATTTGAATTTGAATCTTTAGTATTTTCTACTATGGATGAACATTTAGAACAAATGTATATTGAAATTGCAACTCTATATGAAGATCACTTAAAAAATATACCTCGCTGTATTTTATTTTATGAAAAAGCTCGTCAATTATTTCCCGATCGTTTAATTACTTTAAATGCTTTAGAGAGACTATATGAATCTACAGGAGAATATCACCTTTTAATTGGAGTATTAGAAAATAAAGCTCGTTTAGCAGAAGATGAGTCTGTACAAAAAAGTTTATATTGCAAAATAGGTACACTTTGGCAGGAAAAATTACAAGTGTCGAAAAATGCAATTTATGCCTTTGAAAAAGCACTTTATTTAGATCCAACAAATCAAGAGGCTTTGAAAAATTTAGAAACATTATACATGCAAGAAGAAAATTATGTGAGTTTAGTTCGCATTTTTTGTATACAAGCAGACATTTCCTCCAATGTGAAAGATAGAATTTCTTATTATATACAAGCAGCGTTACAATATGAAGAAAAATTAAATAATTTAGAAGAAGCAGCAAAGATTTATGAAAATATATTGCATTTAGATGAGTATCATGAAATTGCATTAAAAAGTTTGAGCCATATTTATTTAAAATTAGAAAAATGGGATTTGTTATCATGCGTATATTCGAAGATTATTAATTGTTCTGAAGATCAAAATTTAATTTTGACTTTATCTTTTGAATTGGGCGAGATATATGTTGATAAGTTACAAGCATATCAAAAAGCTATTGGTGTTTATAATGATATTTTATTGCTTCATTCTGGAGATTTAGATGCTATTCAGGCTCTAGAAAATTTATATACGAAGTTTGAACAGTGGGAAAAATTAGAAAATATATTGCAGACAAAATGTTCTCTTATAGAAACTGATAAAGAAAAAATTGCACTTTTTTTAAGATTGGGGCAATTAGTTGAAGAAAAATTATGTAATTTTTTGAAATCTTTTGAATATTATAAAAATGTATTGACATATCAAAAGGATCATCGTGATGCTATCCATGCAATGAGAAAATTAGCATATAAAATGCAAAATTTTTCTCAAGTGATTTGGACCTTGGATCAAGAATTACAATTTATAAAGGCACCTGGGGAACGTGTTGAATTGTACTTTGAAAAGGGAGATATATGTCGAGAAAAATTGCTAGACTTCGATGTAGCAATTGATTCTTATGAACATATTTTAGAAATTGGTCCTGGAAATTTACGAGCTTATCAAGCTTTAGTTTTGATGCATCAACAACGAAATGAATGGAATGCATTATTAAATGTTTGGGAACGGCAAATTCGTATTTCTAATCCAGAAGAACAAAAGCATTTATTGTTAAGTTCAGCCAAAATTTGGGAAAATAATTTGTACAATGATGATGAAGCCAAGAAATGTTTATTGGCTACTTTACAATTAGAACCAAGTTTTTTAGAAGCACGTGATATTTTAAATGCTATTTATTTTCGTTTAAAAGAGTATGAATTATTAATTGCTTCGTATGATGAAGAAATCGCTATTACAAAAGATCAAAAACATTTAGTAGAATTGTATTATCAGCAAGGTAAAGTATGGGAATTTGATTTATCCAATGAGGAAAAAGCATTGGAAGCATACTATGCTGTGTTACAGTATGATCCGCATCATTTATCAGCTATAAAAAGTTTACAACGAATATTTTTAAAACAGTCTTGTTATGAACAGTTATTAGATGCATATCAACGTGAATTAGCAGTTCCTAATAATGAAAAGGAACGTCAGATTGCTTTATATTTATTTTGTGCTGATTTGCAATGGAAAAAATTAAACAATATAGATGCAGCGATTAAAAGTTATTTAGCTATTTTAGATATTCAATTAGACTCCAATAATTTAGTAGCTGTTCGAGAATTACAAGAATTATATTCTATAAAGAAGCAATATAATGAATTGCAAGTAATGTTATTTAAAGAATTAGAGTTACAAAAAGATAGCAATAGATTAATTGCAGTTCATTCAGAGCTTGCTTATCTAATGGAAGATAAGTTACAAAATATAGATGTTGCCATTGAACATTTTTCAGAAGTTCATTTATCTCGCCCAAATAATTTACCTATTTTACGTAGATTAAAAGCATTGTTAAGAAAATGTGAACGTTGGGAAGCGTATATTGACGTTGCTGAAAAAGAAATTAAATTATGTTCGGGTGTTGCTACCTTAATTCCTATGCATTTAGATGTATTGCATGTGTATGATGAACATTTAGAAAATGTTCAACAGGCTATTGTGCATGGTGAAATTATTTTAAAAATGCAACCTCATAATTTGGAAGTGTTAAGAAAATTACAAACATTATACAAAAAAGCTTCTTTAGTAGAAAATTTAGTTCGTGCATATTTACAAGAAGCTAGCATGCCAGAAGTTGCCAGTGATGAAAAACGCTTGATTTATTTATATCAAGAAAGTGCTCGTATATATTTAAATACATTGAAACGCTTAGAAAATGCTGCTCAATGTTATGAGAAAGTAGTTCAAATAGATCCAGCTCATAGAGAATCCTTATCAGGATTAGTCAAAATTTATAGTCAATTAAAAAACTATGAAAATTTGATTGAAATTTATGAAATGGCTGCACAACTTTCCAAGAACCAAAAAGAAGTGGAAAATTCGTATTTAAAGATTGGTGAAATTTGGGAACGAGAATTGCAAAATCTTCCTCAGGCATTGTTGAGTTATCAAATTGTGTATACTATGAATAGAGAAAATTTTCAAGCTGTTACTGGTATGCGCAAAATTTTTGAAAAAGAGCAACGTTGGGGAGATGCTATTGAAATATTAAATGTAGAAGTCACTCTCTGTGATGAGAAGAAAAAACCATCGTTGTATTTGAAAATGGGGGAATACTGGGAAGAAAAATTAGGTATGCCCCACCAAGCTTTAACTTGTTATTTAAAAGTTCTTGGATATGGTTTCCATCGTCCTACTGCAGAACGCATTATGAAAATTCAAGAGCAAGTTTGCGACTATCAAGGTCTTGTAGAAATTTTAGAAAAATGCATTCGTACAACAGATACTGACGAAGAATCTGTTGCTAGATTGCTCTATTTAGGACGTATCCAGTGGAAGCATTTGAATTATCATGATTTGGCAATTGAAACATTCAATAAAGTTTTAAAAATTGATAATAAAAATATGGATGCCATTCTTGCATTGGAAGAATTATTAGAAAATGCAAAAAAATGGGAAGAATTAGTTGATATTTTACAAATTAAGCGTGAAATAGTTCATGATTTTCAGGATTTATTAGATGTTTGTATTAAAATTGCAAATATTTACCACAATCAAATCCATAGTGGGAATTTTGCTATTAAATTTTATGAGATGGCTTTAGATTTATCACCTCATCATTTAGATTTAATTCATATTTTACAGTCATTGTATTATGAATGGGGCTATTACAAAAAGCTCATTGGGCTGTATCAAAAAGAAATTTTATTGATTGAAGATCAAGAAACAATCATTCAACTGTATGAAAAAATTGGTGAAATTTTAGAACGAAAATTGTTTGAAGAAGAACAAGCTATTCGTACCTATGAAAAATTATTAGAGGTGGATAAAAGCAATTATTTTGCAATTCAATCTTTATCTGTGTTGTATGAAAAGTATCAATCTTGGGATAAATTAATTCGAGTATATAATTTCTTAATTGAATATGCAGTGCACCAAGGGGATACTGAAAGTAAAATATATTATTTAATGAAGTTAGGGTGTTTATATCGTGATGAAAAACACGAATCTCATAATGCTATTTCTGTATTTCATCGTATTATTGAAATAGAGCCTTCTCATTATGATGCACTCCATGCATTAGAAGATTTGTATAAAAATTTAGACAAGTCTTCGGAAATGGCGGAGTTATTGCGACAAAAATTATCTATGTGTACGACAGATATAGAACGTTTAGAATTATATATCCATCTTGGATCGTTGTATGATAAAGAATTAGAAAATATAGACAATGCTATTCAAATGTTTCAACAAGCATTAGAATTGGATCCCAATCGCCTAGAAGTGTTGCAAGCTTTAGATTCTTTATATTTGCGTAAAAATAAGTGGGATGAACTGGTAGAAGTTTGTTTGCGTGAAATTGAACTCAATGAAAATCTTGAAGAAAAAGCTGAACTTTGTTTTCGTCTTGGTGTTATATATCGAGATCGTTTTCAAGATTTATTGCGTGCGAAAACTATGTTTTTATCTTCCATTGATTATAAAGCAAATATGCGTAAAGCATTGAAAGCTTTAACTGGATTGGCTATTTTAGAAGAAAATTGGACGCAAGCTGTTAAGTATATTGGCATGGAAATTGTGCATATCCAAGATCCTATGGAAAAGGTAGAATCATTGACAGAGTTAGGGTCTTTATACCAACATAAGCTCAAATTAATCCAAAAAGCAAAAGAATCTTTCCAAAAAGCATTAGACATTAATCCTAAATCCACAATTGCCATTGAAGCTATGGCAGATATTTATTTTACTCAAAAAGAGTATGTCCAAGCAGAGCCATTATTAGGACGCTTAGTCTTATTAGTAGAAAAAAGCAATATAGACAGAATGTCTAATATTTATTATAAATGGGGTTTAGTGGCAGAAAAATTAGGCAAAAAAGATGATGCTATTGTACGATATAGCAATGCTTTAAAAATGCAAGAAGATCACTTTGACTCTTTATGTGCATTGGGTGCCTTGTATTTTGAACGTGCACAATGGGGTTTTGACAAGAGCCAGTGGCAAGAAGCATTAGATATTTATCAAAAAATTTATGAACATCCTAAGTTAGAGTCTGATGATGACGTGGTTCGTCGTTTAGCAGTTATGTATGAAAAATTGGGACAAATTGACACTTCCATTGAGTATTACACAAAAGTTTTAGCTAATATTCCAGAAGATGCGGATAGTATCCAAGCATTAGCACGTTTATATTTAAAACAAGGCAATGATCAAAATGCTCTTCATTTCTTGCAACGTATTATACGAAGTGACTATATTTCTTTTACAGAACGTCGTAGTGCTTATATGACGATTGCAGAAGTACAGACAAGATTGGAAAATCATAGAGAAGCTATTGAAGCTCATATGATTGCTTTAGAAATGGGAGTAGAAGATCCTATTATTTTAAAGAAAATTGGCGAAAGATATATTGCTTTACAAGAATGGGATTCTGCTTGTGAATGGATTGAAAAACATTATCCTTATTCAGAAACTGATGATGAAAAAGTAGAAAATCGTTGCTTACTGGGTGAAATTTATATAGGACGTGGTAATTTTGACAAAGCTTTAGAAATTTATCGCCAAGCATTAGAGGCAAATTCTACTTGGGTTCCTGCAGTACAAGGTTTGGCTTCTATTTATGAAAAACAAGGTTTATGGAATGAAGTTGTTCGTTGCTATCGTGATTTTTTACAAAATTTACCTCCAGATAAGAAAATTTTAGGATTGCCTATTTATTTAGCATTAGGAAATGTATTTCACGAAAAGCTCCATGATGATAATTTTGCTATTAAGGAGTATACAGAGGTATTAAAATTGGATCCAAATCATATAGCAGCAAGAATTGCTTTAGCCACTATAAGAGCTAATCATCCTAAGTTGCGACGTGATGCTATTAAAGACCATTTATTGTTATTACAACAAGAACCTTTGCGTTCTTCTTCGTATCGCAAGATATATGAATTATTTCAACAAGAAAATCTTCATGATTCTGCTTTATGTGCACTAAGGATGCTTGCTTTACAAGAAAAGTTATTGGGATCTGAACAAGAATTTTTAGAAAAAAATCCTCCCAAATGTATTTCTCGTAAAGTAGATTTTTTTGAATTCAATGGAACAGAAGAGCAAAAACAACTACATACAATCATGTCGTTAACAGCAGACAGTATGACAAAGGTTTATTATGCAGATTTAGAAGAAAAGTATGGTTTGCGTAGAAAAGATCGGTTAACATCAGATTCGAATCCTGTATTGTGGAAAATTATAGAAGAATTACGTCAGATTCTTTCTATTTCTTCGATTGATGTATATGTTACACCTAGAAAAAGCCATCGTATTCTTATTGAAAATACGCAGCCTATTTCCATTATTCTAAGCCAATTTTTAGTAGAGGCATTGTCTAAATCAGAATTGTATTTCTTATTTGCTCGTTCTTTATTTTATGTATGCAATAATCAATTTTTAGTTTATAAATTGAGCGAAAAAGAATTGTTACAATATTTTCGTCTATTGCAAAATTCTTTTTTAGACAATCCCTATCCTATGACTCCTGATGAGGAAGTTCTTTGGAAGAAAATTAGAAATGCATTGCCTAGAAAGGTACGAAAAATTTTACAGGAACAACCAGAAATTTGGCAAGCCATTTCAGAAAAAAATATAGTAAGTTATGTACAAACATTAGAATTTGCAACAAATCATTTTGCCTTGTTGGCTGTAGATTCTTTAGAATTGACTCTTCAAATGATCTATAAATTGCACATTTTACAACAAACTGGAAAATTAATTCGCATGGATAAAATCCATTGGCCTGAGGTTATTAAATTAGACAGTATTGTAGATATATTACAATACAATGTAAGTTTAGAATATACAAATATGCGTAAAAAATTAGGAATCGGAATTTAGTTTCTGCCTCAGCAATTATTATGTCAAGGATATTTTATTATGCAAAGGCATAGATAAATGGCACAAAATGAAAAATTAAAAAAACATATTTCGCAGTTGTTAGCAAATATAATTAATTATGAATTAAATGATCCTAGAGTTCGTTTTGCATCTGTTACAAAAGTAGAACTGTCTAGGGATAAACGATATTGTACAGCCTATATTTCTATTTTAGGAAAACCACAAGAGCAAAAAAAAATTATGAAAGGGTTAGAAAGTGCTCGAGGTTTTATCCAAATGAAATTGGGACGTCGTCTTGAATTAAAACATATACCTAGCTTAAGACTTGTGCAAGATTATTCTATTGAACGTAGTATTATGATGGAACAATTAATGCAACAAGCAGCTAGTGAATATAGTAACAATGATAATATACAGGAAGAAAAGGAATCTGCCCATGAATCATAGAAATTTTAGAAGTTTTAATCAAAGGAAAATAATTCCTCTCATGTCCGTTTGTATAGGCGTTATGATATTTTTTCGTCCCGATATTGTGATGTATTTATTGGCTTTTTATTTGATTATAACAGGAATTCTTGGTTTAATGGAGTAATGAAATCGTATCCAATTTTGGAACGATTGAACAAGACTACACAAGAACTTTCTCAAATTTTAGATTTGCAAAGTTTATATAGAGAATCTGCTCAAAAAGCTTGTTCTCTTTTTCAATGTAAAAAAAGTTGTATTTTATTATGGACTAGTAAAGGCACTTGGAAAATACAAGCTTCTTATGGTGTTCGACTGCCTCATAGTTTATTTTGTGAAGGTAATATAGAAGAATGGTGTAAAAACAATGAACATGTTTTAAAAAAATGGTTGTTGTTAGAAGAATATCATTCTTTTTTATATAATATTCTTGACGATCATTCAATTATATGCATTGCAGATTCTATTTTTAAAACGCAGTGGGGAGAAAAAGAATATTTTATTTTACAAATATTGAGTACCCATATTGTTCTCTGTCAAAAAAATGCAGAATTATATGAAAAAGCTAACTTCGATTACTTAACAGGATTATATTCTCGAAGGTATTTTGACGAATATTTGGGGAAAAAACACTTAATGTCTATATTAATGATAGATATTGATTATTTTAAAAATATCAATGATTTGTATGGTCATATGGTAGGTGACTTTGTTTTACAAAAAATAGCTCATATTTGTAAAATGTCGATTCGTCGAGAAGATATAGCAGTGAGATATGGCGGAGAAGAATTTTTAATTTTATTAGAAACTATTTCTCCTAAAATAGCTATAAAAGTCGCAGAAAGAATTCGTAAGAAGATTCAAGAGACTAAGTTTGAGCAAGGCAAATATACTTTCTCTATTTCCGTAAGTATAGGAGTTTCTACTTATCAAAAAGGTGATTCTCTATTTACTTTAATTCAACGTTCTGATGTTGCTTTATATAAAGCAAAAATACAAGGTAGGAATCAAGTTTGTTTAGGTGAGTAGATGGTATCATGTATATTATGATTGCTGTTCTATATTATTAAATGTTGCAGATATTCATTGACTCTTTCATCTGCAAAATTTATCCTTGAATATAACTTGAATATAATATGATATTGGAATAAAAAAGTAAAATAAAAGAATAGCTTTTACGTTGATCACTATATTTTTATATTTGTTTGTAATGTTTTAATGTTTATTACTTAAAAATTATCATTTAAGTAAGGTTTACTAAATGCAATACTTAATCAAGCTTGATTAAATGCAATACTTAATCAAGCTTGATTAAAATTTGACTACATTAAATAAATAGTGTGTAATAGAAAAACTATAACAAAACAATATATATTTTTGTATTTATAGCTTTTCTAAGAGCAGACTAATCATATATTAATTTTGTATGAGCTATAGAATATTCTTGTTCACTTAATTTTGTAAGATGGTAAATATATGATTCGGCATTTCCTTCTTTATAGCCAGTTTTAGCGTAAAGTTCTCCTGAAGAATGAAAAAGTAAAACGCTAGGATATGCTTGGACTTTAAATTTTTTGGCAAGGTTTTGATTATATGCTTTTGTTTTTGAATCTTGTGGAATTTTTGAAGGGAAATCAATTTCTACAAAAACAAAGCCTTTGGATGCTACTGTGTTCCATTCTTTTGTATTAAATACATCACACCAAAGTCGTATACACCATATGCACCAATCAGAACCAGAAAAATTGACTAAAACGTCTTTATTTTGCAATTTAGCTATAGAACATGCTTCTTCAAAATTTGTATACCATTTAGCTGGTATTATTTTATCTGGTATAATAGAAATACCTAGTGCTTTTTCTAGGGAGGAATACCATGTTTCTATTGTATATGTTTTACTAGAAAGTAAGTTTTTTATTGTTTTTTTTTCCTTAGATTTCTTTTTTGTTTTGTTTTTTGTATCGTCTTTATCAGTCTTGTTTTTTGTATCGTCTTTATCAGTCTTATTTTTTGTATCGTCTTTGTCTATCTTGTTTTTTGTATCTTTTTTTTCTTCTTTGGGAGCAATTTTCTTTCTAGCTGGTCGTTTTTTTTGTAATTCTTGAATGTGTTGAATATATACTTTTGCACCACCAGGTTTATAACCTGTTTTTTCGTATATTTTGCCTTCAGGAGTTAATAAACAAATAGTTGGAAAACCTTGAATCTGGAACTGATCTGCTAAATCACTATTATGTTTCATTTGTTCTGCAGAGATTGTTTTTCTTCTTGGAAAATCTATTTTTAAAAGGACAAGATTATTTTTAGAAAATTTTGCCCATTCTGAAGTTTCAAATACTTCTCTTGATAAGCGTACACACCAGCCGCACCAATCAGATCCTGTAAAATTAACAAGAATATCTTTATCTTCTTGTTGTGCTATTTTTTTTGCTTGCTCCATATTCGTAAGCCAATTTTGTGCAAAAAGTGTACTAGAATAAAGAATCATTAAAATAAATATCCATTTTTTCATGGATGCTCCTTTCCTGTAGTTTATAGTAATGATAATATTAATGGGTTAATTCCATTTTTTATATATTTCTATGTAAAATTGTATACATATTCATATTTCATTTTGATAGACTTTATAAAAAATCCATCTATATTTTATGTTCATATTATCTATCTTTTTGTTTCTAAAAAAGAATATTTTATGTTAGAATATAGAGTATCATAGAAAAACAATAGAATAGAAAAATTTCATATATTGAATCCCTTTTATCTGATGAAATGAGTATTTCATGCAATCTAAAGATGATCGTTTTCATACAACGAGAATCCCTATTTTCAACATGGATATAGGAAATCAATCTATAAAATCTAAAGATAATTGCAAAGATACAGGTAGATTGAACATGTCTGACATTAACCCTATATCATTAGACGGGAATAAGATTAATTGGGATGAAGCTATTAATAAAAATTTGTCCTTATTAAAAAAATTGCAAAATTTTCGAATTGAATTGGACAAATACAAAGAAGAACAATATCGCTTAACAACGATTTCATCCTTGCAAACTTCTTCTAATGATTTTAGCTCTTACTCTAATGCCATACAGCCGCAGTATGAAAATAATAGGAATACTATCCATTATACAATGTCACCAGAACAAGATTCAACCATATCTAGAAATTTTTCAATACCTAAAATATATCCTACAAATTCTTATTCAACAAGCAAGGATAATTTTGATATTCCTTTGAAAAAAAAAGAACCTTACTTAAAAATTGTTCCTAAACCTGAAAATCAATCTTCAGGGAGTGGACAGTCAAAAAATATTGAGTTTTGGAAAAAACAATTTGGACTACGAAATTAGATAATATTTTTTTGAAAAAATAATTTTGATTGTGAAATGAGATGCTATTTTTTATGAGATTTTGAAATTCATTTTTCATTACATAATAAGAAATTAGAAATGTTTTTTTTAAAACAATTCAATTTTAATATTGCATATCTTATAATTCTATAGTAAAATGAGAGAAAATTGTAAAATTTAAACTTGTTTTTTAAACTTGTTTTTTTGATTTATTAATTTTTACTCTACTTGCTAGAATATAGCTTCTAGGATTCATTTACAGTATTTATAAACTAGTAATTAGAGTTTATTGTTATTTTTATTGTTGGTCTATAACAATTTTAAACTAGCATAATATTGAATTTTAAGAGGAACACAGATGGCGAGTAATGAAGTTTGGGGGATTGATATCGGCAAAGCTGGTCTAAAAGCTGTTAAAATGAAACGGCAAAAAGATCAAGTTGAAATTGTCGCGATTGAAATCATAGAATATGAACAGCCTTCTGAGGCAGAAAATGTAGATAAAGAAGAACAAATTCGTCAAGCATTAGTGGAATTTAAAACTCGCAACAAAATAAAAAATGAGAAAATATATCTCTCGATTCCTGGCCAAGCGACTTTTAACCGTCTGATTACAATTCCACCAGTTGATGCAAAACGTATTCGTGAAATTGTAAGTTACGAAGCACAACAACAAATTCCTTTCCCTTTGAATGATGTTTTATGGGATTATCAATTGATTGGTGATCAACAAGATAAACAATCTTATGAAAGAGAAGTCATGTTGTTTGCAGTACGACGTGAGATTATCAATAATTTTCTTGCTAATTTAGCTGCTGCAGATATTCCAGTACATGGCATTCAAATTGCATCTGTTGCAATTTACAATTTTATTCGGTATGAAAAAAACGATCTCAATGCTTGTGTTGCTATTGATATCGGAGCAGAAAATACTGATTTAATTGTTGTTGATAATGATAAATTATGGCTTCGTGCATTACCTTTTGCAGGCAATGATATTACAAAAGCATTGCAAAAAAGATTTAACATCCCTTATGGGGAAGCAGAAAAATTAAAACTAAAATCAGGGAAAACAAAACAGGCAAAGAAAATTTTTGAAGTTATGAAGCCTGTTTTAAAAGATATTGTAGGCGAAATTCATCGTTCTGTTGGCTATTTCAAATCTATGTCCAAAGATGTTAAATTTGAACGTATGATATTTTTAGGAAATGCTACAAAACTTGCTGGATTCCAAGAATTTTTTTCTCAAAATCTCCAATATGATATTGAAGTTCTTTCTGAAATTCAAAGGATTCATATTTCTCCAAAAATCAATGTGAATCTATTCCAAACAAATATAACCACTTTTGCAGTTGCCATAGGATTGGCATTGCAAGGATTGAATTTGTCCGTCAATAAAATTTGTTTATTGCCTGAAGAAATTGCTTTAAAAGCTAACTTAGAAAATCAGAAAAAGTATTTACTTATTGCTGTCATTCTTTTAGCAATCGTTCCTGCATGGTTATATTATTCCAATACGTCTATGGTAACGAAAATTGCAGAAATTAATAATAAAGTTTCTCCAGTATCGGCAAAAAAAACACTGGATCAGTTTCAAAGAGATGTGCAATTAAAAAGAAAAACAGAGAAAGAATTTGCAGATTTTAAAAAACAAATAACAATGGAGAACTACGGATTATATGCAATTCAGTCTCATACTGAGGTTTTAAAAACAGTAAGTGATTATCAAAAAATACATGAAGACTTACAAAGAATTACCCAAATTGGAAAAGATCGTAGACTTGTGCTTGAAATCTTAAATTCGTTTCATAATGTTTTGATAAAAGCTAATGAAACGATTCGGCAGGATAGACTAAGTACACATAAAATTTGGTTAATAGATCTATCAATTTCTAAGGAAGGTTCTCTACCAAAAACAAATCCAGAGGTTTTTGAATCTTTTGATCCAATCTATACCACAATTAAAGTAGCTTATAAAACTTTTAAAGATCCTGTCACCAATCGTAATGATCCTGTAAAAAATCGTGATTATATTGTGAAACATATTCGTGAGCCTCTGGCAGGTGCAATGTATCAAAACCAAAAGTTATTTTCCTTAGTAGGTACGCCTATTAGTGAAGATTTAGATACTCTATTTCCTAGTGATACTCCAGAATCAGAAAGTTATCATTATGAAACCTTGACTTTTGAAACAGTGTTAAATAAAAGTCATATTTTTACTTTGGACAATGACATCATTGTTTCTTATTTGACCAAGCCTGAACCTGAATCTATAAAAAGAATATTCCAAGAATATGGCTATGAATTATCAGATGATATTTCTGTGAAAGAATTTAGTAAAGATGTTGCTTGGATTGTATCAGATAACCAAAATCATAGTTATATGATTGTAAAAACTTCTGGGACAAGAGATAGAGACAAAAGAAAAGGGATAAGTAGTCCATCTACCATCAAAGTTTATTCTATTGTACATTCCTAATTTTCTTTGATAGTGTTACTCTAATTGTTTTAAAATAATTAGAGTGATACGTTTTTTAAATTAGTATTTATTCTAAAAACTTAGATAACATTTTTCACTTATTATGATTTATGAAAAAGTGATGTTATGAAAAAATATTACTTTTAGGAGTACAATTCAAAAATGGATATTGATTTTCAAAAACATGGCTTTTATTTTATTTTATTAGGAATTTTATTAGGATATATCTTGATTTATTTTCTTGTAGTAGGTGGCACTAAAAATCAATTAAACAGTGACACTAAAAAATTAAACTCAATATCAAGTAATATTAGAGGATATAAAAACCGAATCAATGATCTTCCTAGTCAAAAAATGATTCAAGCTCATGAAAACCATAAAAAAGAGTTGACGAGTACTTTAAATGAAGTGTTAGATATTTATCAACAACAAGATGTTCCCATGGAAAGATGGTTTCCAGAAATTCGTATAAGTTCAACGAGTCAATTTCCACAAGTCGACGAATTTGCAGCTTTATATGACCGTGAAAGAAGTGCATTGATTGAAAAATACATTGATAAAAAACAAGGTCTAAAATTAATTGCAAAAAAAAGCAGTGGAATATCTTTTGGTGATGAAATAGATATAGATGTTAAAGAACGTATAACAGAAATAGAAGGAATCTTAAATCTTACTTCTAAAAAAGAGATTGTAATTCCTGATAGTACAAAAAATGTACAAAAAAAATTCTTTATAGTACAAGAAGTATTGGATCTTTTAGAAAAAGGAAAGCTTCAATCGTTAAGTTCTTTTCGTTTTATTAATGATTGGAATGAAAAAATAGATGAATTGTTCTTTAAACGAACCGTTGAAATCACAGGAAAAATTGATTATAAGAACATTCCATTGTTAGTTCAAACCATCTTAAACGCTTCTTCATCTATAAAAAGAAGTTCTCAGATAAAAAAAGAAGCCGAAAATGAGGCAGACAAAAATACAGAAACAGCACAAGAAAAAACTACAGTAGCAGAAACAACTAACCAACCAATAGAAGAAAAACAAGAGGATTCACAAAGTATGCCTCTTATGACAGAAATTTCGTATCTTACTATAAAACGTGACATAACCTATATACCTGAAACTATTGAAATTGATGTTGCTTGGAATGAATCAGAAGAGCAAGCCCGAGAAAAATACTATAGTGATACTGCTACCAATGTCGTTTTGCCATCTGTGGAAATTACAATGCGAATTGATATTTTAGATTATGATGAAAAAATAAAAAATATAGAATCTCAGACAAGTGATTCATTCTAATGACATTTTAGAGCAGAATCAAAAGAGTTCAAAGAGTTTATTTCTAAAGATTGATTATTTTGTTGGAGGGCGCGTTTGTTCTCTGCCATGGCTAAGAGCTGTATCGCGTTGATGACTATGATAAAAAAAAGTAGGATTTCCTTCTTTTCTATAATAATTTTAAGTTTTGTTATGTTCATGGGTTGTGCTTCACAACCTGAACAGCAAGAACCTATACAAACAGAAGAAGTTTCTTCTATGGAAACTGCACAAGAAGAAACAGAACAATTGGTGGATGATATGCAGGATGAAAATCCTGAATTTCAAAAAACAATTGAAAAAGAACAACTTAAGAAAAGCTATCAAAATGTATTGTTTCAAAATTATTTAAAAACAGCTTCAAATCATGCTGAAAAAGGTCAATACCAAGAAGCCTATCAATTTGTATTAGAAGCCTTAAAATTAGAACCAAATCATAGAGAAGCATTAGACCTTAAGAGAGCTTATGGTAGCAAATTAGGTTTTGAACCTGATGAAGTTGCAGAGCGTTTGAATGAAGCTGAACAATTGGTAAATGTACGCATTGACCAAACTCGTTTAGAAATTGAAAATCAAATGGCAGAAGGTAAACATTGCCTAAAAGAAAAAGACTATGAAAGAGCTATTTCTTTATTCAAACAAGCTAAAGAAAAAATCCGATGGATGCCATACCATGTAGTGGATTTAGAAGGAAAAGCAAAACAAATTGATTTCTTAATCCAAAAAGCAGAAGAAGAAAATGAACGATATAAAGAAGAAGTTTCTTTACAAAGGCGAAGAGAAGCTGCAGAAGAGAAAAAAAGAGATGAAATTGCTCGTTTAAATACATTAAGAGAGCAAGTTCAAAATCTTTTACGACAAGCAAATATTGCTTTTGGAAAAGAAAAATATGAATTGGCACGAAGTTTTTGTGAACAAGTTCAAATTCTTGAACCTGATAACACAGAAGTATATAATTTACTCAATCTCATTAAACATGCACGACATGCAAAATCAATGGACAACAGTCGTAATGTCTACCTAGAAGAATGGAAAAAAACATTTGAAATGGTAGAAGCTGCAATGATTCCCAATCACAATATTGTTCAATTTCCAAGTTATGAAAATTGGAAAAAAATTTCTAAACGAGGAAGCAAAACAGTAGGGGAAGAAGAAGCAGAAGAATCTATAGAAAATAGAATAATTCGCGAACGTTTAGAGAGCGAAACTATGGATATGGATTTTACAGAAGCTCCTTTGCCAGAAGTAGTAGATTACTTACGAAATACAACTGGAATCAACATTATCATTGATCCAGAAGTTTTTAAAGAATATCCAGAAGAAGATAGTTTAAAAGTAGATTTAACTTTAAACAAAGCAAAAATAAGTTCTATTTTAAATCTTATTCTTTCTTTAAAAGATTTAGCTTATAGAATTACTAATGGAGTTCTAGTTATTTCTACGAAAAAACGAATTGTAGATAAACCTGTTCTTCGATTATACAATGTTCGTGATTTAACTGGTAAACTTAAAGATTTCCCAGGTTTAAATATGTCATTGAGTACAGATGAACGTGATGAAACAACTATTTCTGGTGCTTTATTAGGACAAGAGGAAACTGGACGAGAAGCAGCTATCACAGAAGAACAATTAACAGAACTCATTAAATCAAATATTGCAAAAGCAAGTTGGGATTTAGGAGATTGTTCTATTGAAACACGCCATGGAACATTAATTGTTCGTCAAGTAGAAGATGTTCATCAGCAAATTGATTCCTTATTAAATGATTTACGAAAAGCAACTGGCTTATTAGTAACTATTGAAGCACGTTTTTTAACAGTGTCTGATGATTTTCTAGAAGATATTGGTGTAGATTGGCGAAATTTAGGTGCTGTTTCCATGAATGCTGGTGAAAGACAATTTAAAGCAGGACCTGAAGATGATCATGTTAGAACAGACACAACGTATGCACCATTAGATGATGCTATTTTTAGTGCTGAAGCTGGCGAGGATAGTATTGGTACTGGAAAATCTTCTGGTATTTTTTATCGCAAGCAAAATTTTGATACACGCCACAGATTAGAAAATATTTTTGATGAAACCTTGGGAAGTAAGGGTGTTACCAATATAGGCGGTTTGAATATGCAAATGGCTTATGTAGATGAAATAGAATTAAATATGGTATTACAAGCTGTGCGAAAAAAATACAGAAGTAATCAATTAAATGCTCCTCGTTTAACTGTTTTTAATACACAAAGAGCCAATGTTACCATCATTTCCCAGTATGCCTATATTCAAGATTTTGACGTTGAAGTGGCAACTGCAGCTGTTATTGCCGACCCTATTGTAGGAACGGTGCAAGATGGTGTTATTTTAGATGTACGTCCTATTATTAGTTCTGATAGAAAATATATTACCTTAGAACTACAACCAACAGTAGCAGAACTTATTGAATTGGTACCATTTAAAACTCATTTAGCATCTTCAGGAGCTGGTGGTGGTGGAACAGTTACAATCCAAGCTCCTAATTTAAGATTGTCTCGAATCAAGACAAATGTAACGATTCCTGACGGAGGTACTATTTTATTAGGTGGACTTATTAAAGCTACGAAACAAGACAGTATGTCTGGCGTTCCTGTCTTATCTGATCTACCGATTATTAGCTTTTTCACAAGTCGAAAAGGAAAATTTACTCATCGTGAAAGTTTATTAATTCTTGTTACTGCTAAAATTACTTCTATGGAAGAACAAGAACCAAATGAAGGACGTGAATAATTTTCTGTTGTTATAATGTACTAAAAAGTCCACGATTTTTATCGTGGACTTTTTTTTAAGAAAGAATTTTCATGCAAAGTCATTATCTAACTTTTGCTAAAAAAACAGCCCAAGAAGCAGGCAAAATACTTTTATCTTACTTTGGAAACTTAACAAAAGAACAAATTCATTTTAAAGGACGAAGAGATTTAGTGACACAAGCTGATGTGGAGGCAGAAGCATATATTTGTCAACAGATTGTTCAAAATTTTCCTAATCATAGTATTTTAGGAGAAGAAAAAACAAAGAAAGATGGTTCTGAAGATGTTCTCTGGCTCATTGATCCCTTAGATGGAACAACAAATTTTACGCATGGACATCCTTATTTTAGTGTTTCCATTGCCATGGAATATAAAAAACAACTTCAATTAGGAGTTGTATATGCTCCTTATTTTCAAGAATTTTACTTTGCAGAACGAAATTTTGGTTCATGGCTTGAAAAAGACAATCAAAAAACAAAACTCCATGTATCTGTCACTTCTACATTAGAAGATTCTCTTTTAGCAACAGGATTCTATTATAATCGAAATGATACATCATGTAATAACCTTGATAATTTTGCACATATCCTTTTACAAACACAAGGGATACGTCGTTGTGGATCAGCAGCACTAGAATTATGCTATGTTGCCAGTGGTAAATATGATGGATTCTGGGAATTGTGGCTACAGCCATTTGATGTTGCTGCTGGAGTTGTTCTTGTAGAAGAAGCAGGAGGTAAAGTTACAGATTGTGGTGGCAACAGTGATTATTTATATGGTCATAGTATTATTGCATCGAATTCTCATATCCACCAAGCTATACAAAATAATATTTTATCGTATCCTAAATTGAAGACTATACAATAATTTGTTTCATATTAAAAATTTTATAAATATTTTTTTATTCTATTTTTTTGTTATATACGAATATATAGTTAAATATTTTCTTTTTTTATCTATCATTTCTTATAATTATGAAGTATAATACAATATATAGTATATAGTAGTTTTAATATGTAATTTTTTTTCAATGATTAGCTTTTCTCAACAAATGAAATGAAATGAAAGGCATATAGTTATGAACAAACTTTTTATTTTCTTATGTTTTGTTCTTTCTCTTAGCATCATTGCACAAGATTTTCCAGAATCTATGCATCCTTACGAAAATGATTGCAAAACAAGCGAAAGCTATTCTATCCCAGGAGCAGTTGCGCTGGAAATCACATTCAACCAACTTACAGAAGTGGAAGAAGATGCAGATTATATTGTTTTGATCGATAGCAATGGTGAAGAAGTTGGTGAATACACAGGAAAACAACTAGCTGGTTTAACAGTTCGTATTGAGGGTGATACTTTCATTATTCAACTAAAAGCAGACGATACTAAAAATGCTTATGGATACAAAGTAAACTCTGTTCGTGCTCTTTATGAAGGATATCGTTGCTATACTTCCATAGATAGTATAGATTATGATAGAATCAGCAATTTATACGAAGACGATCTGAAAGCCGAACTTTATAACTTAGTAAAAGGTCATACAAGCCTTGGCTATACTGGTGCACGAAAAAAAATGTTTGGTGAATTTGATAATGAAGGTGGTAAAATTCGTTGTGTATATACAGGAAAATATGTAAATTCATATGGGGTTCCTAATTCTAATGTCATGAACACAGAACATACATGGCCTAAATCAAAAGGTGCAGGAAGTGAACCAGCTAAAAGCGATTTATACCATCTTTTCCCAACAGATAGCAATGCCAATAGTCGCCGTTCTAGCTATCCTTTTGGTATAACTACAACAACCAAGTGGAGTGAGGGTGGAAGTATACTAGGTAGCAATTCTACCCAAGGAACTTGCTTTTATCCACGTGCTGACCATCGTGGAAATGTGGCTCGTGCCATGTTCTATTTTGCTATTCGATATCAAAAGTCTATTGATGCTGCACAAGAAAGAACACTTCGAGAATGGCATAAGGCAGATCCAGTGGATGCCAAAGAAAGAGCACGCCATGAAGCTATCGTAGCTTTACAAAAGAAAAGAAACCCATTCATTGATCATCCTGAATATGTTGATCAAATTAGCGACTTTTAAATGGAAAGAAAGCTCTCATGAATTTAATAGTTATGATAATATTGTCGATTTATCATCATAATTTAATACAATCAACCTCCTTTTGTCTAGGAGGTTTTTCTATTTTTTTCTAGGAGTGGGTTCTTAATATGGAACCAAACATACTTTGTGTGAATCCTTATATCCATGATTTCACAGCCTATGACTTATGGATGAAACCGCTAGGTCTTTATTGGATCGCTGCATTTTTAGAAAAATATGGTTATAAAGTTTCCTTTATCGATTGCGTGGATCGTTTTCATCCACAATGGTTAAAAAAACAAGGATTAATCAAACCTAAAAGCAAAAAAAATGGCTGTGGTTCTATTTCTTCAAAAATTATTCAGAAACCATCCATTTATTCTTGCATTCCACGTTATTATCGCCGATTTGGCATGTCGCCAGAAGTGCTGAGTGAAATTTTAAAATCTATTCCCACTCCACAAGCTATTGTTGTTACTTCCATGATGACGTATTGGTATCCTGGTGTCGTCGAAACTATCCAAATTTTACGCCAACATTTTCCTAGTGTACCCATTGCTTTAGGTGGTGTCTATGCTACATTATGTACAGAACATGCTGAAAAAGTATGTGGTGCAGACATTGTATTTCCAGGTCTATCAGAAATGCAATTATTGCGTTGGCTTGGTAGCATTACAGGAAACAATGCAGAAATACCAGAACAAAATGAAATAAAAGCAGAAGACTTGCCTATGCCAGCACATCATTTTTTACATAGTGGCAGTAGTGCAGTCATAGCAACTTCACTGGGATGTCCTCTTAAATGTACATACTGTGCCTCTCGTATCTTACAACCAAAATATAGACAACGTCCTATTCCTGAAGTAATCAATGAAATTTTCTATCTCGTTCATAAAAAGCGAGTTCATAACATTGCATTTTATGATGATGCTTTACTTATCAACGCAGAAAATCACCTTATTCCTCTATTGGAACAATTAAAACACCATGCTTGGGCAGTCCACTTTCATGCCTCAAACGGATTGCATGCATCTCTCATTACACCAAAAATTGCCAAACTCTTCTTAGAGGCCAAAGTAGATACTTTGCGCTTTTCCTACGAACGAACACCAGTATTTGCACCTGGATCTATATATTCCTCGGAAGATCCCGCTCTACACCAAGCTTTAGCCTATTTATATGAGGCTGCTGGCAATGAATATAAAATTCAACCTGAAGTATACGTCAAAGTCTTTTTACCAGACCAAACTGTGGAAGACATTGTAGATGGATTAATATATGTACATCAACAAGGCGGATACATTAAGTTAGCAGACTATTCACCAGTTCCCCACACACAAGATTTTGAAAAAATTATGGCAAAATACAACATTGATCCCCAAGAACCCTTATACCAAAACAAAACAACACTCCCCATATTTATGGGTTACTCAGAAGAAGAAACAGTTCATCCTATTAAATCCCTTGTCAAAGCCTTAAACTCATCTTTAGACCATGGTGTCAATTTATTCGCAGGGAAAAATAAAATTCAAACAACATTTTTAAAGAGTATTTCTAAACTTATTAATCTATAATTCCCCAGATTGTAAATAAAGCGAAAAAATAAAATTATGAAAGGTGAACAGAATGGAAAAAAAAATTAAAACAATCATAGAACCATTTAAAATCAAAATGATAGAACCAATTTCTATGATTTCAGAAAAACAACGTTGCCAAGTCCTACAAGAAGCTTATTATAATTTATTTTTAATCAAAGCAGAACACGTACTTATCGATCTACTAACAGATAGCGGAACAGGTGCTATGTCTGCAGCACAATGGGGTAAATTCATGGAAGGCGATGAATCTTATGCAAGTTGCCGTTCATTCTATGATTTTGAAGCAGCAGTCCAAGAACTTACTGGTTTAAAATACATTTTCCCAACACACCAAGGTCGAGCAGCAGAACGTCTCTTATTCACAGCCTTAGGCGGAGAAAAAAGATGTGGTAAAGGGAAGTATATCATCAATAACACACATTTTGACACAACTCGAGCCAACTTAGAATACATGGGCTTTGAAGGACTAGATTTTGTCATTGAAGAAGGTAAAATCCCTTCTAATGAATATCCCTTCAAAGGAAACATGGACTTAGTCAAACTGGAAAACTTTATCAAAGAACATGGTGCAGAAAGCATTCCATTATGTATGATTACCGTCACGAACAATTCGGGAGGTGGTCAACCTGTTTCTATGAAAAACATCAGAGAAACAAAAAAAATTTGCAAAAAATACAACATTCCTCTATTTTTTGATGCTTGCAGATTTGCAGAAAACGCTTATTTTATCAAACTTCGAGAAGAAGGATACCAAGATCGCACCGTAAAATCTATTGTTCAGGAAATGTTTACCTATGTTGATGGTGCAACTATGAGTGCCAAAAAAGATGGTCTTGCCAACATAGGTGGATTTATTGCTGTCAATGATGAAGACCTTGCCGTTCAAATTAAAAACTTAGAAATTCTTTTCGAAGGCTATAATACGTATGGTGGTCTTGCAGGTCGTGACCTTGCTGCTATAGCTCAAGGGCTAAAAGAAGTTGTAGATGAAGATTATTTAGAGTATAGAATCATCTCAGCACAATACTTAGGCAATGCTTTGACAAAAATGGGTGTTCCTATTGTTCGACCTGTTGGTGGTCATGCTGTGTATATTGATGCGAAAAACATGCTTCCACATATTCCTGCCTTAGAATTCCCAGCACAAGCCCTAGCTTGCTCCTTATATCTTGAAGGTGGTATTCGAACTGTAGAAATTGGTACATTCATGTTTGGAAAAACAGGGACAGACACTGTTTCTCCTATGGAACTCGTTCGACTTGCTATTCCACGTCGAGTA
This sequence comes from Planctomycetota bacterium, assembly GCA_017993505.1. Taxonomy (GTDB): domain Bacteria; phylum Planctomycetota; class Uabimicrobiia; order Uabimicrobiales; family JABWCH01; genus JAGOMP01. The sequence continues at coordinate 8,476 of JAGOMP010000026.1, read as the reverse complement.
TACACACAAAGCCATTTTGATTATATTATTGAAGTCATGGAATATGTCAACGGCAAAAAAAATGAACTATGTGGTTTTGAAGTTATATACGAACCACCATATTTACGACATTTTAGTGCACATTTAAAACCAAAAGGAAAATAATATGCAAAAAATTCAAGAATCTGTAAATTGCATTCGTCAAAAATCAGACATGCCAGTAACTATTGGTATTGTTCTAGGATCAGGTCTTGGCGATTTCGACAAACAGTTAGAAAACAGAATCGAAATCCCCTACAGTGAAATCGCAAACTTTCCTATTTCTACAGTTCAAGGACATGCAGGCAAACTTGTACTGGGGCAAGTTTCAGGCAAAAATATTATTGCAATGTCTGGTCGATTCCACTATTATGAAGGATATGCCATGGAGCAAGTCATTTTCCCTATCCGAACCATGGCTAAAATGGGTGTGCACTCTCTTATCGTTACAAATGCAGCCGGCGGAATTAACTTTAACTTCCAAGCAGGTGATTTAATGCTCATCCAAGACCACATTAATATGCTTGGTACTAACCCTTTGATTGGAAAAAATCAAGACGATTTTGGGCTACGATTCCCAGACATGTCTACAGCCTACACACCAGAATATCAACAAATCGCACTACAAGCAGCACGAGAAGAAAATATTGACCTACGTCGAGGCATTTACCTAGCAACAACTGGTCCTTCTTATGAAACACCAGCAGAAATTCGCATGATGCGTACTTTAGGAGCTGATGCAGTAGGTATGTCCACAGTTCCAGAAGTCATTACAGCACGTCATGCTGGTCTTAAGATTCTTGGTATATCTTGTATTACCAACATGGCTGCTGGTGTTCTCAAACAACCTCTTAGCCATGAAGAAGTCTTTGAAACAGCAAGCCAAGCTCAAGAAAAATTTACTCGACTCATTCGCAATATTATTAGCAAACTTTAAATGAAACAAGAGGCGTTACAAACATAACGCCTCCGTCAATTTTAAATGAAACAAGAGGCATTACAAACATAATGCCTCTTGTTTTATTTAACCTATTAGGGCAACATAAAGCTTTTTTTTATAAAATTTATTATTATAAAAACATAATGCCTATTTGTTATAACATCTATTGTTATTTAATGTGATAAAAATAGCTTTTATGACAATTTAGGGCGATTATAAAAAGATGCAATACCAAAAATAGCAGATAAAGCCATTCCTATAAGTGCTAGAATCGGTTGATGTAGATAAACAGAAGCAAATCCTAAAACACTACCAATGAAAATACTAAATAACCAAATCTTTTTATGGATATCATTTTTTTTATGACATACAATCGCAATAAAAAGAGGACAAACAATTCCAGGAGAATAGCAAGAATATGTATTGATCAATAAACTAATAATGTCTTGTTGAAAAATTGCAATACATAAAGATATAGTTCCAAAAATAGCAACAGAAATTCGAAGATGTATAATTTTTTTAGAACCAAGTATATCATGTACAAAAATAGAAGACATATTGATTAAACATGTATCTACAGAAGAAAGTATGGTAGCTAATAAAGCAAAAGACAATAAAGCAGAGAGTACAATAGGAAAAGAATGTTCTAACATGTATATGAGCATATTTGCCTGAGGAGTTAGGAATGTTTTTCCCCAGAGTCCAATACTAACAATGATAGTACCAAAAAGAAAAAACGTAATGCTCGACCAAAAAGCTACATTTTTAGCAGTTTTAGCATTTTTTGAAATTAAATTTCTAGAAAGTACATCTGGGCCTAAAAAATATGTGCTACCTACAATAAAAAATTGATAAATAAAATCAAGAGTAGTGAATGATTTTTCTGGTATATCTTGAAAAATTTTAGAAAAATTGTCTTGAAAAAAGTATAAATAAAAAAATGTGATGATAAAACCTACAAAAATAATAACACAGTTAATAGTATCAGATCGAACTACAGAAATTTGTCCGCCAATAATAATATAACCAATAATAAAATAAGCAACCATAATAAGTAACTTATTGCTGACTTCGCATTGCAATATAAAAGCTAACAATTTTGTTAATGCAAGGAATTGTGCAGCAATAATTCCCATCCAAGCCAATACAATGATACTAGCAATTAAAAGGCGTCCTTGTTTCCCTATCACTTTTTCTGCAACATCTGCCAAAGTCATTGCGTCTAAATCCCAGACTTTTTGAGAAAGCAATTTTGATTGTAAAAATAAACCTATGCCTGCTACAATAAACCACCAGATTCCGTAAATCCCGATAGTCTGAACTTTATCTATCATTCCTATTGTAACAGACGCTCCAATCATCGTTGCCATAAGAGACATATAAACTGGGAAAAAGCTTCTTTTTTTGCCTGCTGCTATATAATCTTTAAAAGAATTTACATGAAAATAATCGTAAATTCCAATTCCTATTAAAATAAGTCCATATATAATTAATATAATAACCATGCATCCCTCAAATTAAAAAAATTTACATATTATATTTTTCATTTCCTTTACTATTTATAGAACATACATATTTGTATCTTATATTTTTCAATTTTCGTATTATATGATTATTCTATAAAGTTGTCAAGAATCAGACTTCATAAAAGGAAATATATAAATAAGACAACATAAAAGTATCTTATCACCTTTTTTGCGTGCAAAAAAATCACTTCATTGTATAATATAACATAAATAAAATAAGGAATAAAACAAGACATAGAGACATTTAAAATTGATATAAAAATTGCTATATACAATAGCTATTTTTTAAAATTTATATTTAATAAAAAGAAGATGTCATCATGAAAACAATCATTGTAGGTGCAGGAGTTGTGGGATTTGAAATTGCATGTCAACTCATCACTGATGGTCACGATGTAGTTATTATTGAAAAAAATCGAGAGCGTTATAAACAAATTGAAAAACATCTTGATTGCACAACCATCAATGAATCAGGAACTGATATAAAAATATTGCGACAAGCTGGAGTGCAAGATGCTGATTTTTTTATCAGCGTCACAGAATCTGATGAAATCAATATGATTTTATGCTCCATTGTCACCAGCGAATTTCCCAAATGTATAAAGATTGCACGCATTCGAAATTTAGAGTATCAAAATCCAAAAGTTGTTCAAAATTTAGGAATTGATTATGTAGTTAATCCAGAAATAGAAGCTGTTCAAACTATTATCAACACTATTAAACATGGTGCAACTAGCGATATCCATGAATTTGAAAATGCAGATTTTCAAATTCGAAATATCCATGTTTCAGAAGATAGTTACTTTTATGATAAAACAGTTTGGGAAATTAAACAAACATTAGAAAAAGACTTTCTCATTATTGGAATTATTCGAGAAGGACAACTCATTATTCCTAATGGAAGTACTGTTGTGGAAGATAATGATTTAATCTATCTTATTGCAGATGAAAAAACTTTAGATGACATTTTTACATTAGAAGGGCGTCCTAAAAAACAATTGAAAAAAATTATCATTGTAGGCGGTAATAAAATTGGGAAAGAAATCATATATTACATGTTAAAGAAAAAGAAACAAGTGACTTTAATTGACAAAGATCCAAAAGTATGCAAATATATTAAAGAAGAATTTCCAAATGCTCTTGTATTAACAGCAGATATTACAGATGAAACTATATTTCAAGAAGAACGATTGGAAAATTACGATTTAATGATCACTACGACCAATAATCAAGAATTAAATATTCTTACATCTATTTATGCAAAAGCCATTGGAATTCAAAGAACAATGGGACTTGTTGTAAATAGTAACTATTTAAAAATCGCTAATCGCCTAGGTTTAGATGCCATTATTAGTCCAAAACTTAGTGTCATTGATAAAATTTTACAAATTGTTAGAAAAGGCAATACAAAAGCTGTTCATTCCATCTTTGATGGCAGTACACAAATCATTGAATTTCTTATTACAGAGAATAATAAGTTAATTGGAAAAACATTAAAAGAAATTGACATTCCAAAAGATACACTCATTGTGTCTCTAACAAGAGATAATAAAGCAGAAATTCCTCACGGAAATACGCAATTTCAACTACATGATATTGCTTCAGTACTAGTACGAGCAAATCCAGAATCTTTAAATATAGTGAAAAAATTATTCGATTCATAAATAAAAATCTTTTGTTTTTTATATATGGAAATCCAATGCATTTAGGAAGTGGAAATAGCTTATAAATCTATAGCTATGAGTGATCAAATAAGGATTGGGAGGAATTTATAAATTTGTAACTACGAATGAAGATCGAAAAGTCAGATTGTTACTATAAATGTGTAGTTACAGACCATGATCTTTCGTGGTTAGTTGACAAGAGACAAATTTATAAAAATTAGGCACTATTTATTTTTCGTTTTTTGTACAATCATTTTCAAAATTAGAAAAGAATACAATGAATACAATGAAACAATATAACTTAGAAGAACTTTACCAAGGAGTGCTTCAAAATCATAGAAGAATGCTAGCAAAAGCTATTTCATTAGTAGAAAGTTCTCGTATAGAAGATTTTCTAACAGCTCAAAAACTCATAGAAATGTTGCTTCCCTATACTGGAAAATCATACCGAATCGGCTTTACTGGAGTGCCAGGTGTAGGTAAAAGTTCTTTTATTGAATCATGGGGACAATATATTGTCGAACAAGGTCGAAAAATCGCCATTTTAGCTATTGATCCCAGTAGCCAACGATCTGGAGGAAGTATTTTAGGAGATAAAACACGCATGCTAGAATTATCAAGGAGAAATGATGTTTTTATTCGTCCTTCTCCTTCTGGTGGAATTCTAGGTGGCGTTGCTCGAAAAACAAGAGAAACTATTCTATTATGTGAAGCAGCAGGGTTTGATACTATTCTCATAGAAACAGTGGGCGTAGGACAATCTGAAGCTACAGTTGCTTCTATGGTAGATTTTTTATTTGTTCTTTTACTTCCTAATGCAGGCGATGAACTTCAAGGAATCAAACGTGGCATTATGGAAATTGGAGATTGTTTCCTAGTCAATAAAGCAGATGGTGAACAAAAACCATTTGCTGAACTCACAGCACATCAAATACAAAATGTCCTTCATTTTTTCAACCCACGCAATCCAAAATGGACACCTCCAGTGCATACATGTAGTGCATTAGAAAAACAAGGACTAGAAATAGCTTGGAATGTTGTGCAAGAATTTTTCAAAAATATAACAGATATAGAAAAAAATCGAACACAACAAAATTGTTCCTGGATGCACGAACTTATCCAAGAAAAGCTCATGAACATGTTTTATGGAAATCCAGAAAATCAAAAACAAGTACAAATCATTGAAAAATCTATTGCTCAAAACGAAAAATCACCTAGCAATGCAGCGTACTATCTAATCGAACAGTTTATACAACAGAAAAACAAATTTTGAAAGAAATCAATATGAAAGCAGTTATCTTAGCAGCAGGACTAGGAAGTCGAATTCACTCCTTAAACAAAGATTTGCCCAAATCTATGTTGCCATTAGGCAACCATCAACCGAGTTTCCTAGAACGACAAATTCAATGCTTAAAAAAAGCTGGAGTCTCTTCAATTGCAGTTGTAGTCAGCTATAAAAAACAATATATATATGAAGCACTTCAAGATACAGACATAACTATTGTTGAAAACACCGCCCCAGATATCAGTAAATCTGGAAGTTTACATAGTTTTCAATATGCTATCAATTCCTCTTTTCAACCTTTAGACAACAAAAACCACATGCTACTTTTAGATGGTGACATTATTTATGAACAAAGAGTCATAGACTATTTAATCCAAAATATAACAGAAGAAAGTAGTATCCTTATTTCTCCTAATGTACAACAAGATTCTGAAGAAGTCCTTGTTTACGGTCATAACAACCGTCCCTTTTATCAAGCAAAAGGACTTACACCCAGCCTTGTAGGAAATCGCCCTTGCTTAGGAGAAGCAACTGGTATTATCCACTATGCTCCTAAAGACCATACTCTTGTCCATGAAATTACAGATTGGCTACTTGGTAATCCTAAAGAACAAAAAAACACACCAGCCTACAAAGGATATGGACCTGCTCGTCAAGGAACAGAACACGAAGAACTCACACAACGCCTCATGCAACTAGATAAAATCAAAGCCATTACCCTACCTAAAGACTACTTATTCATGGAAGTAGACTTTGCTACAGAATATCAATATGTTCTTGACACACTCTATCCACAAATCAAAAATGCAGATAATAAAAATGCAGATAATAACTTGTGAGATTGATAAAAAAAATTGTATTTGACAATAATTTTTCTTTCTCTCTTTCTTCCCCAGAGTAAGTACTTTGCCTTTACTCTGGGGAGATGCTCTGGGGCGAAGTTGCTCTGGGGAGGGAATATGCGTGCGGCTTATTTTGCTCTGGGGAGATGCTCTGGGGAGGAGTTGCTCTGGGGAGTTAATTTGCTCTGGGGATTTGCTCTGGGGCGAAGTTGCTCTGGGGAGGGAATATGCGTGCGGCTTATTTTGCTCTGGGGAGTTAATTTGCTCTGTGTATTTGCTCTGGGGAGTTAATTTGCTCTGGTGAGGGTCAATTACTTGCTCAGAATAAAAGGCAACTTCTATGGTGTGTAGTAGGTACATAAAAAAAATTTTCATACAATTATTCTTTTTTTGAACAAGTATATCCTAAGGACTCTATACTCTTAATAATGTCATTGCCATTAACAATAGTACCTGCAACAATGACTTTTCCAGTGGGTAAATCTACCTGTATATTAGAAACGCCATCCAAGGAAGACACAAGTTTTATTACAGAATTGGCACAATGGCTACAATGCATCCCTTGTACAATGTAAGTCAATACATCATTTTGGGTTATGTTTTTCTTTTTCTTTAAAAATCTATTCCAAACAAAACCAAAAATAAAAATAAGGAATAAAAAAATAGCAGAAATTTGATAAAAAAGATTATTTCCATCCATAGAATGTGTTGGAAACTGCATAGAAGTTGGTACAAATTCATAAATTTGATCTAATAATAAGCCACTTCCTAATGCTGTAAGAATAACAGAAACCAAATAAATAAAGGCGACCCGCTTTCCTTGTACTTTCCAAATTGTAGCAATGGTTGCAGCATTTGTAGCTGGACCTGTCATTAAAAAAATTAATGCCATTCCAGGAGAAATGCCTTTTAGCATTAGAGCTGCTACGATAGGAATAGAACCTGTGGAACAAACATAGATGGGAATAGAAATACATAACATGGCAAACATGCCCCAAATACCTTGCAACAAAGCATGTTCAAAAAAATTTTGTGGAATCAATACACTAATGACAGCTGAAATAAACAAACCTACAATAAGTGGTCGACCGATATCTTGTGCCAATGTTATAAAACCATAGGAAAATACAGAAACACAACGTTGGCAAAAAGATTTTTTTTCTGTTTCTTGGATAATTACACGTTGCTTTTCTTCGTTATCTTCTGCAAATGTATCAACAGCAATACCACCTATAACCCCACTAATAAATGCTACTAAAGGGCGGAAAATACCCATTAAGGGGCCTAGTATGTTCCATGTTACAATAATGCTATCTATGCCAATTTGTGGTGTGGCAATTAAAAATGAAGTTGTTGCTCCTTTGCTTGCTCCATTTTTTTGTAAAGACATAGCAACTGGAATGACTCCACAAGAACATAAAGGCAATGGGACACCTATTACTGTAGCTTTACAAATTCCAATAATTCCACGACTCCCCAAATGTTTCTTAATCAAACTGTTGGGAATAAATGCATACAATAAACCAGCAGTAAAAAAACCCAAAATCAAATAGGGAGAAATTGCAATAAATGTCTTACAAAATTCACTGATAAAAGTCATACACAATTCCATAATAAACTCCTAATTTTTTATATATTATATGTTTAAAATATAATATATAAATTTTTTTTAGCTCAATGTAATTTAAACATAAAATTTCGATTTTAATTTATATTAAGCTAAGTGTTTATAAATTATATCATATTCATTATATCTCTCCAATAAAAAGACAGGAAAAAAAGTTAAATATCGTACTCTGGGGCAATATTGCTCTGGGGCGGGAAATTTTTTAATGCGTCAATAAAAACAAAGATGCGTAGAATTACATAGAATGCTTGAATAGAAATAAAAATGCGTAAAATGCGTAGAAATGTGTAGAAATGCATGAATGAATACGAAAACTCGTAGAATTACATAAGTTACTTTGGGGAGGCAAAAGTTGCTCTGGGGGTGGAAAGTTGCTCTAGGGAGTTACTCTGGGGGGAGGCAATGTTGCTCTGGGGAGGTTGCTCTGGGGTAATTTGCTCTGGGGAGGATTTGCTCTTGGGAGTTGCTCTGGGGATTTGCTCTGGGGAGGAAATGTTGCTCTGGGGAGGCAAAATTACTCTGGGGAGGCAAAATTACTCTGGGGAGTTGTCAGTTGCTCTGGGGAGGTTGCTCT
>JAGOMP010000025.1 GCA_017993505.1 Planctomycetota bacterium | reverse complement strand
TCTATAGATAAATCTGAAGTTTTTTTCATTTTTATTTTATTTTCATCTTGATTTTATAGGATGTAATATGATAAAAAAACTTGATTTTGTATTCAAATAGTTTATAATCAAACAAGCATTGTTTTGCTTTTTTTCTATAAATTTTTTTTAAATTTTATGTTGTAAAAAGCAAGGCAATAGTTTTTGATGAGAGAAATTCTCATAATTTTATAAAGGTGATTGATATGAAAAAATACTTATATATTGTTTTGTTGTTTTGTCTGTTATGTGGAATAGGAGCGGATGGCACTGTACCACAACTTACATTAACAACATTTCAAGGCAAAGAATTTGTAGTGGATTCTCATCTTCCAAGAGTGATTTTATTTTTTGATAGTAATGTAGTAAAAACAGAAGAATGTTTAAAAGTGTTGTATCCTCTACAATATGCGTATCACCGTCATGATGTTGTGTTTGTGGGTATTCATTCTGATTTGGAAGAAATCAATAATAAAGAAAAGCAATATTTGTCTCAATTATATCCAGATTTCTGTTTTTGCATAGATCCAGGACGTAAATTGCTTCGACAATTTAAGAGTCGTTTTAAAGAAAGCATTGCACCTATACCACCGTTTGTTCTTGTTGTGAATCGAAAAGGACAAATTTTAGATGCCCGTACTAACCTTTCATTAGATTATATGGAACTTTGGAATAAAGTGCAATTGGCTTTAGGATATAATACAAAGCAAAGCAATGTATTTGCAGCTTCTTCTTTAGGTTGGAGTGCAGAAACGCAACAAGAGCCTAAAATCGCTTTTGTAGAAAAAACAGAAATAGTAGAAGAAAATGTTCATGATGATGCTGTGATCGAGGATACAATAATCGAGGATACGGTAATCGAGGATACAATCATTGAAGATAAAGATACTGTGATCGAAGATACAATAAGCAAAGATACGATCGAAGATACAATAATTGAAGATACAATTGAGGATATATCAGAAACATTGCCTGTAGAAACACCTTCGACAGAAACTCCTTTACAAGAGATGGACAAAGAAGAAATAGTGAAAACAGTTTCTTCACCAACAGGTCGAGTTTTATTTCCTTGTTTACCAGAAGCAGGTCAAAGAAATTTAAAAGAAAAGTATATTGTAGCTATTTCTAATTTTGCAGTGATGATTGCACCTTTATTAATTTGTTTTTGGGGTATGTTGTTTGCCTTAGCAAAACAAAGAAAATATGCTGGCATAATCTGGGGATTTTGGGCTTGTTTTCTTTATTTTTCGTGGTCTTTATTTCAACTTTATTTAACGGCAACACCAAATTTTTTAAATTTGTATTTTCCTTGCCTTGTAGAAGGACAAACATTTTGCCAAAAATGGATGCAAAATTTATCTTTTATTCCTTTACAAAAAATTATCATTATTGTTTGTCAATTTTTATTCATTGGTGGATTAGTCCATGTTCTTCGTGAAGAAAAGGTTGTAAAAGTTGGATAAGAAAGTCAAAATACTTTTTATTGGAACTGGTGACTTTTCTAACTTACAGGGGCGTGCCAACCAAGCTATATGGATAGAATATGGGGAAACAAAATTTTTAGTGGATTGTGGTCCTACTACTTTATATCGTATGCAATTGATGAACTTAAACCCTAACGAGTTGTCAGGAATAGTGTTGACACATTTTCATGGTGATCATACTTTAGGCATTGTACAAGTAGATCTTGCATTGACTTTGAATTGGGAACGAAAAAAAAGTTTTTTTTATGCAGGTCCTAAAGGTATTTCATCGTATTTTTCCAATTTATACCATGTGGCATATTGTGATTTTTTTCCTAATTTTCAATTTGAGCGTGTTTTTTGGGAATATGAGCCTTGCAAATCGTATCCTATACAAGATGTGATAGTAACAACATTTCCTATGTTGCATAAAAAAGAGTCGTTAGGATATCGTTTTCAAATGGGTGAAAAAATTATTGCGATCACAGGTGACACATCTTGGAATGACAATATCATTCCCTTAGCCAAAAATACAGATCTATTTATTAGTGAATGTGTCTCTTACAAAGTTGGTGAAAATCCTCATCATTTATGCTACCAGACTTTAAAAGAAAAATACGAATGTTTATCAACAAAACGAATTATTTTAACGCATCTAGGGCAATCTTTGATAGAAAAAATCAATGAGCTTGATTTTTCAGTAGCAGAAGATGGAATGGAAATCATTTTGTAAAGGAATGACTATGACTAGTGCTTTATTTCCTACAATTGTTATTATCAGTTTTTTGGTATATATATTAACGAGTTTTTTTGAAAATAGCAGATTTAAATGGTGGGTACGTTTTGTATGTTGTATTGCTGTTGTAATTGCTTCTTGTTTTTTAATATTGATGAAAGATTATATTTTAGCAATTGTGTGTTTGGCTGGTCTTTGTTTTTTCATTATGAGGAGACAAATTTTTAATAAATTTCGATCCATCGTATATAACAGATGAATATAAATTCTAATGAATTATTGTTAATAAATGTATCTCTTATAAAGTTAGTGAGAATCCGCATCATTTGTGTTACCAAACTTTAAAAAAATACGAATGTTTTCAACAAAACGAATTATTTTAATTCATCCAGGTCAATCTTTGATATAAAAAATCAATAAGCTTGATTTTTCAGTAGCAGAAGATGGAATGGAAATTATTTTATAAAGGAATGACTATGAATGAAGTTTTATTTCCTACAACTCTTGTTGCTGTCAGTTTTTTAGTATATATATTAACAAGTCTTTTTGAAAATAGCAGATTCAAATGGTGGGTACGCTTTTCATGTTGTATTGCTGTTATGATTGCTTCTTGTTTTTTAATGTTTATGAAATATTATACTTTATCAATTGTGTATTTATCTGGTCTTTGTTTTTTTATTATATTGCAATGGGGTCTTGTTTGGATTACACCAAAATATAATAAATATCGTATTCAAAATAACCCTTGGAAAGAGTTTTTAAATAAAATAGGGAAAACAGAAACAGAGATCAATCCTAAAGGAAAAGTACGAATCCAAGACACTGTTATTCCAGCTCGTTCAGAAGGGCTATATATTGCTAAAAATATATCTGTAAAAGTGATTCGATTGGGTGAAAGTTTTGTTGTGGTAGAAAAGGTGAATAATGCCTAATTCATCATGTCTCAAAGAAAAAGCCATTCGCATTGTTCAACAGTTGCGAGACAATGGATACACAGCTTATTTCTGTGGTGGTTGTGTTCGAGATTCTATTTTACAAAAAACACCAAAAGATTATGATATTGTAACCAATGCACATACGCAAGATGTTCAAAAAATTTTCCATCGTACGATTCCTGTGGGGGCAAGTTTTGGTATTGTTCGTGTTTTAGAGGGTAAGGATGAATTTGAAGTGGCAACGTTTAGAAAGGATGGCAAATATATAGATGGACGCCGTCCAGAAAGCGTTGAATTTTGTGATGAAAAAGAAGATTCTATGCGTCGTGATTTTACTATCAATGGATTATTTTTAGATCCTATAGACAATAAAATCATTGATTATGTTCATGGTCAAGAAGACATTCAAAAACGATTATTACGAACGATTGGAGATGCAAACGAACGATTTGCAGAAGACCATTTACGAATGATGCGTGCCATTCGTTTTGCAGCTCAATTAGATTTTACAATTGAAGAGACAACTTGGGAAACAATCGTTGCTTTGTCCAAAAATATTGTTAAAATTTCTAAAGAACGCATTAGAGAAGAATTTTGCAATATGCTTCTGTCTAAAAATCCAGCACGAGCTATTTTTTTATTACAAAAAAGCGGATTATTGCATTATATTTTCCCAAAAATACAAGATTTGCCATATTTTCAACATGCATTGAATATGTTAGAAAAAGGAGCACCTTTCTCTCATTTTGAAGATGCTCTTTGTGTTTTTTTATATCCTGTGTATAAAACATTTACAAAAACTAAACCAAAACAACCGCATCAATTATATGAAACGAATATTTCCACTTTGTCTCATTGGTTCCCCAATCTCTGTTGGGCGAAAAAAACAGTCGATAAAATCCATTCCTTTATGCAATATTTTACGAATTTTTCATACATAACCTCTATGAATGAAGCAGAAATAAAAAGATTAATTCGATTACCATATTTTACTTCGTTTTTAAATATATATTATTTAAAAAGCCAAGAAATCATTCACGATTTCACATTTTATAATTTTTGGCATCAAAAATTTTCAATATATACAGAACAAGATCTCTGGCCAGTACCTTTAATTACAGGGCAAGATCTTGTGGAACTCGGTTTTCAACCTAGTCCAATATTTAAAATTATTTTAGACCATATAGAAACAGAACAATTACTTTTACATATCCATACAAAACAAGACGCAATAGAATTTATTCACTCTAAAAAGGCCTTATTTTGTGAAAGGGAAAGGATTGCAAACTCAAGAAAATAAACAAACAGACAAAGGAGTAAATTTAATTCGTCTTCTTTGTTCTTGTGGAAAACGCGTAAAAGTGTCGCCTAAATTTGCAGGAAAACAAGGCAAATGTCCAAGATGTGGTAAAGCTGTGCAAATTCCTTCTAAAGATGTTTTAGATAGAAAATATAATGAATTTAGAAATAAAAATGATGAACAAGATATTTTTGAAATTCCTAGTTTACCAGAATTAAAACAAGTATCCTTAGAGGAACCAACCAAAAAAAAATCTATATTGCAACTCACAGAACAAGAAGCGTTAGAAACAACAGGTGAGTTACAAGAGATTTTTGATGATTTAGAAAGGGATCTACAAGTTCCCTCGGACATCGTTGCTAGTGGTCTTCCTGTATTTTCAAATTTTATTATAGATGATGAAGATACTTATATTCCCCCCTCTCAATCTTCTTCTGATATAGGTTCTCATAGAACGATTCTGCCTACACAGAAAAATATAAAAAGTGACTTTAAGTTGCCTCCTATAGATGAAGATGTAAAAAATTTATCATTTGAATCAAAAAATATAAAGGATCAAGAAAATATATTGAACGATGTCCCATTAGATAATTTTCATGATGAATTTATGGACAGTGAAGAGTTTGAAGATTTCGGTGTATTTTCTAAACCTAGTCCCAACATATCTTTCGATGAAGATGAATTTGATGATTTACCATCTCCTTTGTCTACTTCTGAAGATGAATTGGATGATTTACCATCTCCTTTGTCTACTTCTGAAGATGAATTGGATGATTTACCATCTCCTTTGTCTACTTCTGAAGATGGATTGGATGATTTACCATCTCCTTTGTCTACTTCTGAAGATGAATTAGATGAAGTAGAATCGTTACCTAATCCTGAAGAGGATACATTTGATGATTTAATATCCTCATTGCCCAGTTCTGAAGATGAATTGGACGAAGTAAAAGCGTTGCCCAGCCCTGAAGATGCATTGGATGCAATAGAATCGTTGCCCAGCCCTGAAGATGCATTGGATGCGTTAGATGCTGTAGAATCATTACCCAGTTCTGAAAATGAATTAGATGATTTTCCATCTCCAGAGTCTGTACCTAAGGTAGATTCAGAAGATGAATTTGATATAGATTCGTTTGAATCTCCTGAAATTGTAATGAAGCCGTTGGAAGAGTTAGAAGGTGCACCAGTGGCAGAACCAGTGAACGGCGATATAGAGGATTTTGATAAAATTTTGATGAATACAGACGATCAAGAAGATTCTTTTGATGAGATGGCAGAATCGGCTGTGATTGCCGATGAACATATAAGTGAAGATTTGAATATTCCTTTAGCAGAAGAATCTTTTGATGATGAAATGCTACAAACTGTTTCCTTAGAACAAGCTAGTGAGTTTCCACAAGCTGTTTCACTAGATCAAGAGGATGATTTGCCGCAAGCTGTTTCATTAGAACAAGATGATGAAGTGCCACAAGCTGTTTCATTAGAACAAGAAAATGTTGCTGAGTTACAGATTCCTGTTAGTCATATAGAAGAAGTAGATTCTCATGGTTTTATGCATTCTTCGTCTGATATTTTCCCTCTATCAGAAGATCGTCAAGGTTTTATAGATAAACAAGAACAAGAGTTTATTGAAAAGTTAGAAGAATACGAAGACCAACTGCGACAATCAGAATCTATGGAAGCAATTTCTTTTGAGAGAAAAGCTACAAAAGAAATGAAGGCTGACATTGAACATATTGTAGTTCATTTACCAGAAAATGTAGGTGAAAATGTTTTAGAAGGTTATAAATCTTTACAAAATTTTAATTTTGAGGAAGCTTTACAATATTTATCTGCTTGTATTTTTTCTGGCGAAGATATGTCAGTCGCCTATTACTTGCGTGGTGTTGTGTATATACGTAAGAAACTTTGGCATGCTGCTTTAGAGGATTTAGAAAACGCTCGTGCTACAGGTTATCCAGAAATTGAAATAGAAGAAACGATCAATCAAGTTACATATCAAATTGCGTTAGAATATAGAAATATGGGGGCTTATGGCGAAGCCTTATTGTATTTAGATAAAATTGAAAGTCGGAATATCAATCAAGAAAAAGGCAGAATTTATTGGATGAGAGCAAAATCTTATTTGCGTGTAGAAGCTTGGGTAGCTGCTTTACATGATTTAGAAGAAGCTATCCTTCATAATTATGCAAGACCAGAGGTATTTGAAGCACGAGGACAAATTTATTTACAACAAAAAGATTATGAATCTGCCATGCATAATTTTTCTGCTGCCATTACTCATGGCACCAAAAATGCAAATTTATATTATTTACGTGCCCAAGCCTATTTCTTTTGCAGTGATTTAGAAAATGCCTACAATGACATTCAAAAAGCAAAAGAACTTCAGCCACAAAATGCAGAATTTTTTGATTTAGAAGGTTTGATTCTCAATCAAAAGAAAATGTACAAAGAGTCTGAAGAAGCATTTGAAAAAGCTTTAGAATTGGATCCAAGTAGTGTACACCATTTTAACAGGGCACTTGCATATATGCGTCGTGAACGATATGATAAAGCTATAGATGATTTTTCTATGGTTCTTTTTCAAAATCCTTTAGACGTTGCTGCATATTTTCAAAGAGCTATTTGTTATCAAGAAAAAAAGAATCCAAATTTAGCTTTAGCACGACAAGATTTTCAAAAAGTAGAAGAACTTACTAAGAAATCTTTATATCGTACCCAAAATAATCAGTCAGGAAAGGAAATTCTCTAATGGAAGATTATCAGCCTATTTTTGAGGAAAAAAAAATTATAAATATTAAAAAAGCTATATATTGGTTAGAACAATTATTAGACATTCTCAAAAATATGCAATCAAGTGAATATGCTTCTATACCTCACAGCATTTCTGCGATAAAACATTATCAAGATGTTCTTACCATTGATCTAGAACGTACCTTTGATGAGGATGATCCCTATATTAGGGAAGAATTATTATTGTCTCCTCCTGAATCTGAAACAGATCGATTTTGGCGAAGAACAATTCAACGAATCACATTTTTAGTCTGTCAATTTTTTTTAGGAATCATTTCAGGGAAAAAACCAGAAATTCATACTTCTGGTTTTTTTAACTCTAATTTTTTAGAACAATATCCTCCTAAACAAGCAAAAGCTATTCATTCTTTTTTACGAATTGGCTTATCTATAGAGCCTATGGATAGATTTCAAACATTAGATGACCTTGAAACTCATTTAGAAGAAGTCAAAGCAGAAATATTCGAGTACAAAAGTAAAGAAAAACAACCTGAAATTGATATTAAAGATCAAAAAAAACAGCCTGAATTCGGTATTAAAGATCAAGAAAAACAGCCTGAATTCGGTATTAAAGATCAAGAAAAACAGCCTGAATTCGGTATTAAAGATCAAGAAAAACAGCCTGAATTCGGTATTAAAGATCAAAAGTTTTTTGGATCACAATCATTTTTTCAAAAATATGATCAAAAAATGAATTTAGAACAACAGAAAAATGTATCATCCAATGATCCTATTTCTTCCAATCCTCATCAAAAATGTTACTATGAATTATATATTTGGCTACCAAAATATGAAAATGCATATAAATTTTATATACGAACACCAGCTGAAATTCTTTTAGGTAGAAAATTACCAACAAATGAAAAACATTCACAGAATACAGAATACGATTTACCAGTCCACCAACAAGAACAATTTATGGAAGGTATGTACTACTATACTATTTTAGTGGAAGGCGATCCTTGTCTTTCACGCCATCACATACGAATTTATATGCCAGAATACAGCCAAAAAGTTGCTTCCTTTGAAGATCTAGGAAGCATCCATGGAGTGACTATGTTTTCAGATCAAAATAGAGATATGGCAACGTGTCAAGTAATCCTCGCAGGTGAAAGAGTAGATTTTATAACTCCAGATGAACAATATTTACAATTGGGAAATACCTCTTTGCGCATTTGTAAAATTCTTGTGTAATATAGAAAGGAAATTTCATTGAAAAATATTCCAGGTCGTTTATTTTTACGAACTATGCCAAAAATTTTGCTCACACGTTGTGTAGGTTATTTTGCTAATGCTTCTCTCCCTCAATGGATTTTGCGTCCCCTCATTCGAATGTTTGTGAAAATATATAAAATTGATATGTCAGAGTACCAAGAAACGTATTTTCCTACGTTTAATCATTTTTTCACACGTTCCCTTCGTCCAGAATGTCGTCCTATGGAAATAGATCCTAAAGCAATTGTGTCACCAGTAGATGGCACGATTGCACAATTTGGAACTATACAAAATGGCCAACTCATTCAAGCAAAAGGCATTGACTATCCATTAAAACATCTTGTATATTTGTCAGAATATGAAGAAACATTTCAAAATGGAAAATATATCACAATTTATTTAAGTCCTCGAGATTATCATAGAATTCACACTCCTGCTACCATTCAAATCCATGAACTTTTATATTTGCCAGGTGCACTTTATCCTGTCAATCATCTTGCTGTACACAATATACCTAGTTTATTTACAATAAACGAACGCATTATTTCTTTATTACAATCAGAAAACAACACTAAAATTGCTTTAATCAAAGTTGGAGCAACGATCGTAGGAAAAATAAAAGTAGTATATGATACAATAGAAGCAAATCATACAAAGGAAATTGTCCATAAAACATATTCTGAACAAAATTTACTTTTACTCAAAGGAGATGAAATTGGACAATTTCAAATGGGTTCCACTATCATACTTCTTTTTCCTCCAAAAACTATTGAATTTCACACAATACAAATAGGACAAAAAGTCAAACTAGGTCAAACGATTGCCCATTTTAACCACTAAAGGAAACAACATGAAAAAAATATTTTTTCTGCTTCTTCTTGTTAGTCTTTTTGCATCTGCCCAAGATAACCTTGTTGCTAAAATTAATAACATTGTTGTAACAAGAGCTGAACTTCATAAACATATGGTAGCATCTTATGGTGAAGAAGAGGCAGAAGCATTACAAAATGCAGTTCATCTTGCCAATTTAAACGAAATTTTGCGTTTTAAACTGATTGAGTCAAAAACTGCAAGTGGAAATGTTCGTTGCACGGCAAAAGATTACCAAGATGATATGGAACGATACGAAGCTCCTTTTTTCGCGTACTATTTAGAATATGGATTGGCTCATTTAGAACGATTCAAAAAAGAACTTCGCCCTGTAGTTTTAAAAATACCCCAGTTAAAACAAGAATATGGTACATGGATAGAAATGATACAAACTCGCATCATTCATCCAGATGACAGAGCTATTTTCTTAGATATATGGAAAAAAGCTCTAGGCAATAGAAAAATGAAAAATGAATTAAGAAAACTTGTTTTTCAAAAATATAATGTGCATCCAAGAATTTTTCGAGATCGCATTAAAATTATCACAAAATTCAGAAAATTAGTGGAACAACAAGTCAAGTCTGAAGATGTGAAAAATTTTCTAGAAAAAGAAAAATTTGCTCTTTCAGATGGTCTTGTACATATTCAACATATTTTTTTGAATCAACATACTGGGAAAAATGGAAATACACCAGAACAAGTCAAAAATAAAATTCAACAAATTGCAAATAAAATTCTTCCAGATTTTAGTAATTTTGGAGAAATCGCAGCAGAGTATTCTGATGATATAGATTCCAAATATAAAAAAGGTTCTTTAGGAATTGTACCTCGTTGGACATTAGCCCAATTATACAGCTCTTTTTTAACTCATATTGGATGGGTGCCGCACCCTACTTCCAGTACTCTCCAAGAGCTTATTGAAGCAAGTTATCATCAATCTGTCAACACATTAAGTCAACCTATTCAAAGTTCATATGGATTTCACTTAGTTTATATTAAAGAACGTACGCAAGCAAAAGACCTCTCTTATAACGAACTACAAGAACGAGCACGTAATATGATTACAATGTTAAAAATGGATGAACTTTTGAAAAAATGGATAGAGGACGCAAAAATAGAAATCTTATTTTAAGAGAATAAAAGATTATTTTTCCTTTATCATGCTATAGTATAGGAGAGAAGACAGAAAAATATATTAAATATATCTGTTTTTGTAATGATAAAAAAAAGCTCTGACTTTTATAGTCAGAGCTTTTTTTCTATATAATCTATTATTCTAGATGTAATGCTTATTTTTACTAAATTTTATTACAATTGCAAAACAGATTCTAGAAAAAATATACATTAAGAAAATAGTGGTCTCTTTAATGATTGCAACTTCCTTGTAATGCATTATTCATAAAAAACTATTGCATTCTCCTAGATTAAAAAATATTTTTTATTCTATTAAAAATTTTTTATAGTTTAAAAATATTTTTTATTTTTATTCTATAGGAAAATTCATAAGATCTTGCAAACTACAAGGTAAAGTTTGTTGACAATCCGGATATTTTGAACATGCCCAAAACATTCCTTTATAAGAATGCTTAAAGACCATGGTAGATTGACACTTAGGACAAATAGGAAAGGGAAAATTTTCTGGGAATGTAAGTTTTGTAAATTTTTTCAAATTTTTGCAATCAGGATAACCCGTACAACCTAGAAAAAGTCCTCGTTTACTTGTTTTTAAAATCATGGGTTTCCCACATTTTTCACATGTTTCTTGTACAAGTTTTTCTAAATTATTATTCCCATTGTTTATCAAGGATTTAATTCCAGGACATTTAGGATATTGCGTGCAACCTAAGAAAAAACCGTATGGTCCT
Organism: Planctomycetota bacterium; assembly: GCA_017993505.1. Taxonomy (GTDB): domain Bacteria; phylum Planctomycetota; class Uabimicrobiia; order Uabimicrobiales; family JABWCH01; genus JAGOMP01. Next base: position 26,666 of record JAGOMP010000025.1, on the reverse strand, counting down.
TTTTTTTCTTGCATAGATGAACCACAAATAGGACATACTTCATCTGTTTCTTTAGGATAAATAGGTTTTCCATCTAATCCTATAGGTAAAGTTGTTTTACATTGTGGATAATCAGAGCAGCCTAAAAAGCGTCCCATTTTGCTTGTTTTTAAAATCATAGGATTTTTGCATTGTGGACACTTATATTCTGTAGCTTCTGGATAGATAGGTTTATTATTTTTATCAATCGAAAGAGTGGATTTACATTTAGGATATTGGGAACAACCTAAAAATTTTCCTTTCTTATTATATTTATAGACCATGGCTTCGTCACAAAGTGGACATTTGTATGGTGAAATTTCAGGATTTTTCTTAATGTCGTCCATTTCTTTTTCAGCTACAAGTAGATTCTTTGAGAAAGGCGTATAAAATTCTTGAACAAGATCCACCCAAGAAAGTGTGCTGGATTCTACTTGGTCTAATTTATCTTCCATAGCTGATGTAAAACTAGTATCCATAATTTTTGGGAAATAAGCATCCAGTTGTTCTGTAACTTTGATTCCTAAATCTGTTGCCATGAATGATTTATTAGAAAGTGTCACATAGCCTCGTTCTTGGATAGTGCTAATAATGGGAGAATATGTACTGGGGCGTCCAATTCCTTTTGCTTCTAAAAGTTTGACAAGGCCAGCTTCTGTGTATCTAGAAGGAGGTTGTGTATAATGTTGGCTTGGAGTAATGGAATGTGTATGGAGAATTTGTTTTTCTTGTAAAGAAGGCAATTTTGTTTCTGTTTCTTGTTTAGATGGCGTTAAAATTTGATATCCCATAAACAAAATTTCTTGTCCTTTTGATTCCCAAGTATATTCATTGGTTGACATTAAAATAGTAGTGTGGCTTATTTGTGCTGGCGTCATTTGACTGGCAATGAATCGATCCCAAATTAATTTGTATAATTTGAATTGGTCACGACTTAAATGCGATTTTATAGAATTAGGTGTGCGATAGGCAGAAGTAGGACGAATGGCTTCATGAGCTGCTTGTGCCTTGGATTTTGTGTATTTATTAGCTTGGTTAGGTAAAAATTCTGGCAGATAGTTATTTTGAATGTAATCTCTACATTCTGCCAATGCTTCCTGAGAAATATGGTACGAATCTGTTCTCATATACGTAATTAAACCAATTGGCCCTTCTGTACCAATATCTAGACCTTCATACAGTTGTTGTGCAACAGCCATAGTATGTTTTGTGCTAAAACCCAATTGAATGGAAGCTTGTTGTTGTAAAAGACTTGTAGTAAGTGGTGGATTTGCTTTTTCTGTTTTTTGTTTCTGTGTAACGTTTTCTACAATAAAAGGAACATCTTGAATTTGTTTTAAAATTTCATCTGCTTTTTCTTTGTTAGAAATTTTTAACTTTTTTTTATTTTTTTGTTTTATTTCAGCAGAAAAAATTTGCTTTTTATTAGAATCAGGAGATAAATTGGCAAGAATGCGCCAGTATTCTTCTGTTTGAAAAGAACGAATTTCTAATTCTTTTTCAACAATGAGTTTCACAGCTACAGATTGAACGCGACCAGCAGAAAGCCCTCGAACAAATTTTTTCCATAAAAGAGGAGAAAGTTGGTATCCCACAATTCTATCTAAAATTCTCCGAGCTTGTTGTGCATATACTTTGCTCATTTGTAAAGGTTGTGGATTTTGGAAAGCCTCTTGAATAGCTTTTTTTGTGATTTCATTAAAAATCACTCGTGCAGTTCTTTCTGGTTTTAATTTTAAAGCTTCTGCTAAATGCCAAGCAATAGCTTCGCCTTCTCGATCCAAGTCTGTTGCAAGGAAAATAAAATCTGATACATTTGCTTTTTTTTGAAGTTCTGCCACAATATCTTTTTTGTTACTCAGTACACTATATTGTGGTTGGAAATTATTTTCAATGTCAATTCCTAATTTTGTTTTTGGTAAATCACGCACATGCCCCATGCACGCTTGTACTTGATAATTATCTCCCAAAAATTTTTGAATAGTTTTTGATTTAGCTGGTGATTCTACAATAACTAAATGCTTACTCATGCGTTTTCCTTAAGTTTATTTTTTAAAAATATTTTTTATTTCTTTGTAATATATCGTATTATAATGTGGTGTCAAGTTTTTTTTAGTGTTTTAAAAATGGTTTGACGATATGATTATATATGCTATAATAAATTTTATCATTTTTGAATTTGAATAAATAATGATTCATGTATTAAAATTTTGCTTATATAAGGGATGAGTAAAAGATATAGGAGACTTATGGGAATGAAAATATTACACTTAATTGTAGTGTTGTTTTTTCTTTTTGTTTGTGCTTGTGATCGACCGACTTCACAGCCAGAGCAATCAGACTCTGATACAACTTTAGATTTAGAATATGAAGTTGCAGAAGAAGTTCGCTCGTCTGTTCAAACTGCATTGAAAGAAAAAGAATCGAAAGCAAAAGCAGAAAAAGAAAGATTACAAAAGCTAGCAACAGAAAAGGTAGCAGCTGAAAAAAAAGCGGAAGCTGAAAGATTAGCCAAGGAAAAAGAAGAAGCTGAAAAAGCTGAAGCCAAAGAAGTAGTAGCCAAAGAAGCTGAAAGATTAGCTAAGGAAAAAGAAGAAGCTGAAAAAGCTGCTGCGGAAAAAGCAGAAGCTGAAAGATTAGCTGTAGAAAAAGCTATTGCAGAACATATGGCAAAAGTAGAAGCAGAAAGATTAGCCAAAGAAAAAGCAGAAGCAGAGGAAGCTGAAGCCAAAGAAGCAGCTGCCAAAGAAGCTGAAAGATTAGCCAAGGAAAAAGAAGAAGCTGAAAAAGCTGCTGCGGAAAAAGCGGAAGCTGAAAGATTAGCTGTAGAAAAAGCTATTGCAGAACATATGGCAAAAATAGAAGCAGAAAGAATAGCTAAGGAAAAAGCAGAAGCTAAAAAAGTAGCAGAAGAGAGAGCAGCAGCTGAGAAAGAGGAAGAAGAAAGACTAGCAAAAGAAAAAGCGGAACAAGAAAGATTAGCCAAAGAAAAAGCAGAAGCTGAAAGATTAGCTGTAGAAAAAGCTATTGCAGAACATATGGCAAAAGTAGCAGCGAAGAAGGAAGCAGAAGCGGGAAAGGTAATAGAATCAGGAAAAATAGTCGATGAAAATGAAACTGAAGCTGAAAGATTAGCTAAAGAAAAACAAGAAGCTGAAAGATTAGCTAAGGAGAAAGCAGAAGCTGAAAGACTAGCTAAAGAAAAAGCCGAAGCTGAAAGATTAGCTAAAGAAAAACAAGAAGCTGAAAGACTAGCCAAAGAAAAAGCAGAAGCTGAAAGACTAGCCAAAGAAAAAGCAGAAGCTGAAAGACTAGCTAAAGAAAAACAAGAAGCTGAAAGACTAGCTAAAGAAAAAGCAGAAGCTGAAAGATTAGCTAAAGAAAAAGCAGAAGCTGAACGTATTGCTAAAGAAATTGCTGAAAGAGAAAAAGCTGAACGTATTGCTAAAGAAATTGCTGCAAGAGAAGAAGCTGAACGTATTGCTAAAGAAAAACAAGAAGGTGTAGCACTTTCTTTTGATTTTTTTTATGGACAAAATAAAGTATTGAATGTTAGAGACGTTCGCATTTTGATGAATGGACAGGAAGTATCTGACAATGCACGAATGGAAGCTGGTACATATTCTTTGAGAGTAGAGGCAAAAGGATTTAAAATTTTAGAAAAAGAAATTCTTATACCTACAGATGTCCAAGAATGGACGATCAAGGAAGAAATGCAACTCCTTCCTTGCAAACTTCAATTGATTATCAATACAGATTATCCTGTTGGAAGCATTATTCAACCTGATAAAGTTTTAATTGATTCAAAACCTTATGAAGATGGAATTACTCCTGGGATTCATACTATTGAGGTAATAAAAGCTGGATATAAAACAATTATAGAAGAAATACCTGTACGTCTTGGAGAAGATTTTATGTTCTTACGAATTATGGAAGTTTTACCAAGAAAAATTCGTTGGAATATAATAGATTCTGAAAAAAATACACAATTAGCTCCTGAAGCGATTTTTGTAGATAACAGAAATGTCGTTGCAGAACCTGTATTATCTTTACGTCCAGGTCGTTATCATGTCCAAGTCAAATTGGTACATTATCAGGATTATTCTGAGTATATTGAGGTAAAACCAGATGATTCTGTGATGGAAGTCACTATTAAAATGGATGCTGGAAGTGATACTTCAGAAAAGACTGTTGTTTCCTCAGATGAACAAGAACAAAAATTGGAAGAACCCATAGAAAAGAAAGTAGAATCACAACCACAAGTTCCACAACAAACTTCTTCAACAGTTCAAACTAGAAAGCTTGTCTTAAAACCATACCAAGAAGACTTTCAAGTAATCCAACCTTGGAAAATTTTTATAAACGGCCAAGAAGTTATGCCTGAAGCTGAATATGAAGTTGGCTCTTTGTTGAAAATGAAACTTTTATTTCAAGATTATATGACGTTTCAAAGAGAAATTTTTATTGGATTTGGCAATGAACCTCAAGAAGTGCCTTTTGCCCTGACTCCTTTAAAACCTTATAAATTTACGACGATTCGTGAAGTTTTGAATTTAGATGGAATCGATTATCCTTATGAGTTTATTGTAGATAATAAGCTAGTAGAAGAACATTTAGTTCAACTGGAACCTGGTGAAGAAAGATTTGTTTTAACTGTAAAAGTTCCTGAATCTGCTTATCAAATGAAGATTCGTGCTGGCTATACTTATACTGATAAATTGTTGAATAGAGCAGTTCAAACAATTGGCCATTTGCAAAAAATTGATGTGTATGCTATGAAAGATCATATCAATCAAATTCGACGTACGCAAGGTGATGAAGCTGCTTTGAATGTTTTTAGGAGCATTGTCATTAGCAAATTTAGCATTTTGCAAATGCTCTTTGAAGAAGAAAAAGTATATTTGTTAGATTATATTGCTACATGGGAAGTAAAAACAGAAGAACAAATTCTTCTTCGTGAATCCATTGAAGAAAATTTAAGCAAATTACTAAAATAAAAAAAAAGACAGTACTTCTTGTCTATAGAAGTACTGTCTTTTTTTTTATATATAATAGGGAAGGATTATGTATGGGAAACTTCATGATTCATCAGCGTTATCAATTGCAAAAATTTTTAGGAAATGTAGGTGATTTTTCATTTTTATCAGGGCTAGATGAATTGACTGGGCAACAAATTTATATTGCTTTGACTTGTTTTGATAAAGTCCCTGAAGTTCTGCTCATGTATTATAAAAATTGGATAAAATGGACACAACAAAATCATAATTGTGTCGTGCCTGTAGTAGATTTTGGTACATTGAATACTGAGTTGCTCCATGGGTTTTCCAAACATCTTATATTGAAAAAGTCTGAATGTCTATTTTTTATATCTGCAGTCCCACAAAATTCAAATATTTTATCAGAATTGTCTTCCATAGATGTGGCAGACGTTTTTTATCAAACATTATATTGTATGCTAGAAATCCATCAACATGGAATGCTATGTTATGATCTTTCCCCGTATCAAATTTTATTATTTCATAAAAAAGTGTTGTTGTTATTTCCTGGAATTATTCTCCCCAATCATATGATATATTCTTATGATGTATATACTGCACCTGAAGTGCAACAACAAGAATATCATGATGAACGTTGCGATATATTTTCTATAGGTATGTGTTTTTTTAAATGGTGGTCTAGTCAATTTCATAAAGAAAAGATGTCAGAACCATTAGCAAAGATTGTCAAACGATGCCGTGCTGAAAATGTTTCAGATCGATATCAAAACATGGTAGATTGTTTAGAACATTGTCAAACTTCTTTCAATAAAATCACAGTTTTAGAAGAACCAGAAAAAAAATTACTTTATTCTTTAGAACCTTGTTTTGATTTATCTATATTGCAAACATCGTGCTTCAAAGAAAAACAAATGGCTTTTTTTTTCCATGGAAAACCAGGGAGTGGAAAAACTTCTTTTTTACAAAGTGTGAAAAAATTTTATTTAGATCATATGATTTTTTCTTTTTCTTGTTATAGTACGCATCCCTTGCAAATTTGGCATTCTTGGTTTAAAATTTTGGGAATAGAATGGCAAGAAGAAAAAGTAGAAATTACTTTACCTTGGACAGAACTTTTTTCATGGGAAGATAGATTTTTTCAAACAAGACGCCATATTATTCAACCTATTATAAAAAAAATTCAACAACCTACTATTTTATTGTTAGATGATATGCATCGTATTTCTAAAGAGTCATTTTTGATTCTTTTATATTTATTGCAAGAAGTACAGGAATTACACATTCCTTTAAAAGTTATTGGAACTTTATCTTGTTTCCCACCATTTTGGAAAGAATTAGAAGAAAATTTTTCTTTAGAAAATTTTGTACATGTCCAAGAAATTCCATATAAAAAAGAAAATTATTTTTCTAATATCATGGCGAAAAAATTAGGTGTGGAAAAACCACCTAAAAAGTTTATTTCATATTTAGAAAAACAAGGAAATTTATTATATGCTGATTATGTGCTATCCTTGTGGATACAAAAGGAAATTTTGTTTTATGAAGAAGGCGAGTGGCACATTTCTACTTCCTCGTTAGAAAATTTGCCTTGGCCAAAAACAAACCAACAAGCTTTTCAAGAATATAAGAATTTTTTACCTCAAGATATGCAAGATGTTTTGCAATTTTTTATTTCTATAGGTGGACTTGTTCCTTGTACTTTGTTTTTTCATTGGTTAGAAAATACTAATGTTTCTTGGATATTGTTATGGAACATGTTTTTTTATCATTGGATTTGTTTTGATAAAGCTGGAAACGTTCGTTTAGCCAATGATTCTTTGCTAGATTTTCCATTTCCTTCTAATAATATCACTGATTTTTCAAAGTACATGTCAGACACTAATTTAGATATGTATTGTGCAAAATACGAACAAAATAAAACATTTGATACTTTTTTCCGTTGTTGGGGTATGTTATATTTTTGGGGTTTAGAAAATGTTTTAGAAGAATATCTAGAAAAATATGTAGATAAAATACAACCAAGAGAGACAAAGGAATCTTTAGATATTGGCATTATATCTGTTTTATTGCAACGATATGATATTGCTTCTGTGTATCTAGAAAAGCTAGTAGATCATCAAGAATGGAATGAATATGCTTGTTTATGGCTTATCAAAAAATCCTTGCTTTTGAAAGAGTATACTCAAGTGGAGCTTTATTTGAAAAAATTAAAATGTAAAAAAGCGACATTTATTTATATTTTACAACTCTATGGACAAATGTGTTTTCAAATACAACATCAATTATTTATAGAGGCAAAAGAAAATATCGACCAAATAGGGAATTTTGTACAAGATTTTTTAGAACAACAAATTCACCGAAAAGATATTTTTTCATTTTGTTGTGAGTTTTTTGAAAATGAATTTGTGTTTTATTCTGAATTTCCTATCCATTCATTGCTACAACTTTGTACTGAGAAATGCACATATGATGATGTATTGATGAAATTATATACTTGTCTAGGAAAATGGCAAACAAAGAATGGTTTTTTTGCAAATGCTTTAGAAAGTTACCATTATAGTCTTAGATTGGCACAACAATTATCTATGCCCAGTATGGAATGCGTCAATAAATTAGGAATTGTTGAAATTTATGCTGAAATGGGATTGTGGCTTCGTAGCAATTCTTTTTTTCAACAAACAAAACAATTACAAAATCATGAAAAAGGAATGCAATTTTCTGCAGAATTTTTATTTTGGAAAGCTCGATTTCTAGCTTTACAAGAGGATGAATCTACATTGGAAGTATTTCAAGAAGCTTGGAAAGTTGCACAAAAAAAATGCAATAAAAATATGGTGATAGAAAGTTTATTTTGGTCTATAAATTTAAATCTTGCTCATTCCTCCAAAAATATGTTAAAAGAATTGCAAGATGTGATCAAAAATTGGGGCTTAGAAAAGCTAGAAGTCTATGTCTGTTTAGTAGAGTCTCGTATACAACGGTTTCAAGAGATAGAAAATCAACATATACAAGAAAAACTTCAAAAATTTCTTCAATCTAGCCATCTTCCCAAGCATATTGCTTGGCAAATTTATATTGAATTGGGGGAATGGGAACGCGTATTAGGCAATTTACCTTCTGCAATGTCTTATTTTCGAAAAGCTGTCAGTGTGATAGAATCTTTGTCTAAAAATTTCTCTTTACAATTGCAAAAAGAATTTCAGCAATCAGAAAAAGTTCAAAAAATTTATAATTTATTAGATACATGGACAAAAGAATTGCCTGTTCAAAATGGGAATATACCTTTCCATGAAATCAATATTCAAGCACCACAACATACTATATTACAACAAAATATGAAAGCAGTGTTTCAGCAACAATATTTAGAACAACAAGAAGAATTGCTAAGACTACGTAAATTATTTGAAATCAATAAACAAATCGCAACAGAACATAATCTTAGAAAATTGCTTGATTTAATTATGGATACAGCTATTGAAATCACACGAGCTGAACGCGGCTTTTTAATCTTATCTTCTACTTTCAAAGATAAAAATTTTGAAGTTGCGAGAAATTTTGAAAAAGAAGATATTGAAAATCCTGAATTTGAAATTAGTCATTCAATTACAGAAGAAGTTATTCGAACAGGTTTACCTATTTTAGCTAGCGATGCTATGCAAGATAAACGTTTTGAAAGTTTTCATAGTGTATCTGAATTAAGTTTACATTCTGTGTTGGCAATTCCTTTATGCGTTCGAGAAAAAATACTGGGGGCTTTATATATGGACAATCGATTTGAAAAATCGATTTTTACAGATAAAGAAAAGTATATTGTAGAACTTTTTGCAGATCAAGCAGCGATTGCTATAGATAATGCACGTATTTTAGAAGAAAATTTACAAAAACAAAAAGAATTGCAAAAATCTAAAGAGCAAATTGAAATTTTGAATCAAAAATTATCTACTGCTAACAAAGCTTTAGCAGAAAGAGTTGAACTTCGAGAAGAAGAATTATCAGAAGCTAAAGAATTACTACAACGAAACCAATATGATTGGGAAAGTGTCACTCACTACCAAAATCTTATTGGACATAGTAAATGTATGCAAGAAGTTTTTCGCATTTTAGATCGAGTTGCTGATAAAAATATTCCTGTTTTTATTTATGGCGAGAGTGGGACAGGGAAAGAACTCGTGGCACGTGCCATTCATTTTAATGGAAATCGAAAAGATAAAAATTTCTTATCAGAAAATTGTGCTGCATTACCAGAAAATTTATTAGCCAGCGAACTTTTTGGACATGTCAAAGGTGCGTTTACAGGAGCAGTTGCTGATAAAAAAGGGTTATTTGAACTTGCTGATGGTGGCAGTTTATTTTTAGATGAAGTCGGTGACATGCATCCTAGTATGCAATCTACTCTTTTACGAGTTTTAGAAAACAACAAAATTCGCCGTGTAGGAGGTAAATCAGAAATTGAAATAGATGTACGCATTATTTCTGCTTCGAATAAAAATTTAGCTGATTTAGTGTCTCAAAATCTCTTTCGTGAAGATCTATTTTTTCGCCTTAAAGTAGTGCAAATTAATTTACCTAGCTTACGAGAACGAAAAGAAGACATTCCACTCTTAGTAGATCATTTTTTAGAAGAATATGCTAAAGAAAATAATCAAAATATACGAAAAGTAGATAAAAAAACTCTTGCCTATTTATCTACATATAGTTGGCCTGGAAATGTTCGAGAATTAAAAAATATTCTTTATAATGCATTGAGCATTTATGATGATGAAATACTCCTTCCCCATCATTTTAAAGATATAGCAGCGTTCTCCAATACAAAAAACATAAATAATTTATTACAACAAGAACTTTCTGTAGATGAATACGCTCGTCTCTTTGTTTCTCAAAATCAAACTAAATATAATGATAGCCAACTTGCACGCATTTTAGGATTTAGTCGAAAAACACTTTGGGAAAAAAGAAAAAAATGGGGGCTTATAAAATGAGTTCTTTGTTTGAAATGATGAAGTGTTGGACGCTATTTTTAAGTGTCTAACACTATTTTTTATAAGGAAGATTTTCTATGGATATTCATTTTCCATGTCATTATTGTCAATGTATAAATGTTGTTTCTGATACTCAGAAGAGGAAAAAAGTTTTTTGTCAAGGATGTAATCTTAAAATTTCTGTGCCTTCTAGCAATATTCAGGTAAATGAATTTGACAAAGAGTGCATCTTAAAAAATTTGCAACATTCACATCTTCTATATTCTCTTTGCCCTTTTTGTCACGTGATCCAATCATTTACACCTAAATTGGGGAATCGATGTGTTCCTTGTCCTCAATGCAATAAGTTGTTTGTTCCTTTTGTGTATCAAAGTCAAGAAGAATATGAATCTAAAAAAAAAGAATTTTTAGGCCAAGTAGAACAAGAAAATAACATATGGATGGAGCAAAAAAATCAAAGTCAAAACATTTTGGACACATCATGGGTTGAAAAGTATGAAGATTTATGTCAATATTCTCAACAAAGAGTCAAGGATAATATATTTCTTGGAACAAAAACAACGTTTAAGACAGAATTTTTTTCTATTTTAAAAAAATTTTATTCTAAAAAGGGAAGTACAATTTATTGGATTACTTTTTGGTCTTTAGTAGCATGCTCTTTAATAGGAGTTGTAGGTGCTGTAGCAGAAGTTTTATTTTCTGTGGTAAAAATTAACGTTCCCACTATGCCTCTGTATCTCTATTATATTATTAATATTATGATTAAGATTATTTTTTATTGTTTGCCATTGTTGGTTTTGTCTTGTTATATTTCCTTTTTGATGCATTTTGTTCGCACAGAGAAAATAGAAATTTCACATTTTTTTAAACCTTTAAAGGATATTTCCAAAAATTTATGTTTGCCTCTTGAGATTTTTCTGTTGAGCATATGGAAAACTATTGTCGTAGGGGCTGGTATTTTAGTAATTCTTGCTTTATATTATCGTGGAACCTTTCTATTTCATTCTAAATTTCATCAACTAAATATATTTATGTTTATCATTCTAGTTATATATATTATTTATACTTTTTTGTATTTTTTCAGAGTTCTTGCCTCTTATATTTTTGCCTTATTTTTTTCTATTGAAAATCCCCAAGATTCTATTTCCACTTTGCTTTCTAAAAGCTGTAAATTATATAAAGAAAATAAACAATATATTAAAATTTTAGCAAACAAGCAAAGTTACTATGTCTTAGGATATAGTATGTTAGCTATTTTTTTAATTTCCATGATAACATTGACCCTTGGTAAGAACGTACTCCCTTACTTTTTATTAGTTCTTATAAATCATACAGCTACTCTATTTTGTACTGCTGTATGGGTTCATTATGTTTTTATTTCCAACATAGTTTTATTTTATATATTGACCTACAATCCAGAACAAGAAAAACAACTAGAAAATGATGAAAACAACTAGAAGATGAATCAACTATGGAATCATCTCCTATTCAAAAAGTATCAGACAATCCTCATTTGTAGAGTGTCCATGAAGATTAGATTATGGAATCATCTCCTATTCAAAAAGTATTGCATATTTAAAAAAGTGTTAGCAACACTAAAAAATGATGATTTTTAGACATATTTTTTAATGCTAAAACAAAAACTATTTTACTGTTAAAATAGTAATTTCTGATGGAATGCCAATTCGTACTGGAAAACCGCTCCATATGCAAGTTCCACGATTGACATATACTTTCAAATTTCCTACATCATGCCATCCTGCGACAAAGCCTTTATTTACATATTTAACAATTTGGTGAAAACCATAAATAATGCCACCGTGAGTATGACCTGAGAGTTGCAAATGAATAGGATATTTGCAAGCTTGTAGAGCTTGTGTAGGACGGTGTGCTAAAAGAATTCGAACTGCATTTTTAGAAACATTTTGAAGTGCTTTAGGAATGTCGGGTGTAGGAAGGTTAAATCGTTTGGCCTGTGAGTCTGTGATTCCTACAAGAGCAATATTATATTCTGGAAAATAAATAGATTCGTTTTCTAACATCTTAATGTTGAGAGTGGGAAAAAATGTCATCCATTCTTCATATCCTGAATAGTATTCATGGTTACCAGGAATACCATATACTCCATATTTTGTTTTGAGTTTTTTAAGAGGTTGTAGTTCTTTTCCGAGGGTCGAGACTTTTCCATCAATAAAATCGCCTAAAATAACAACAATATCAGGCATTTGTTCATTCACTTGTTGTACAATTTTTTCTAATAGTGCTATGTTGCTCATGCTATCTATATGAAGGTCTGCTAAAATGGCAATTCGAAGACCTTGGTTGGCTACTCCTGAGATTTGTATTTCTTGTTGTATGACAACAGGCGGAACCATGCCTTTGTACATTCCCCATGTAGCACATGCACAAGAAAAGATAAGCAGGATACAATGTATGACTTGCAACATATTTTTCATTATTTTACGCTTTCTATATCGGATAAAATAGATAAGCCATGTGATCAATGCCAAAATGTCAGAAAAAAGAAGCAAGATTACAAATATAAAAAAAACTGCAAAGGCCCATGCTGCTCCAATCAGTAGCCATTTAGGCAAATTAGGGGCAAAAAACATGGGGCCGCCAAACAAGTGCAAAATTTGAAATTTACATGAAATGAGCATAGTTGCTAAACATAATAAACTTTTCCACCACCATTTAATTTGTAATGGATAAATGCATCGAAGAATAACATATATTGCTAAAAAAAGACATATTATACTAATAAATATCACCTTAAATACCTCTATGAAAACAAAAATTTATTCTTAGTTTATAGAATCAAAATATTTCCTAAATAAGAAATGTAGTAATAAATATCACCTTAAATACCTCTATGAAAACAAAAATTTATTCTTAGGTATAGAATCAAAATATTTCCTAAATAAGAAATGTAGTAAAATATAATACGATTTTCTTCTTTTGTTGATTGTAACATTTGTTTTTCAATATTTAAGAAAAAATGATACATATATTACTGACATTTTACCTCTAGTTTTTCTTATGTTATAAAATGTCACAATGACTATATAGTGAATACAATAGAATGTCAAGTTGACAAATATTTTTATAAAAAAATTTTATCTATTTTTTTTACTCATTGAAAATCAATAAATTAGAAAAATTTTTTTTTATTTTGAAATTAGGCATTATTTTTGCTATATTTTACTGCATATAGTAAAAGATAAAAAAATATTTAAGAAATAAAATATAATTTAGTTTACTTAGGAGTTTTTCAATATGAAAATGATTAAACCAGTAGGTGACAAAATTTTAGTCAAACGATTACAAGCCGAAGACAAAACAAAAGGTGGGATTTTCTTACCAGAAGCAGCAAAAGAAAAACCAAGAGAAGGTAAAGTAGTTTCTTTAGGCGAAGGAAAATTGTTAGACAATGGAAAAAGAATGGAATTTAGCGTCAAAGTTGACGATAGAATTATTTTTTCTTCCTATGCTGGTACAGAAATAAAAATCGATGGCGAAGAATATTTAGTTTTAACAGAAGACGAAATCTTAGCAATTGTAAAATTAGATTAATATAATAAAATAAACTTTAAAAATTAAAATATCCTACAATTTTTACAGGAGTGAATTTATATGGCCAAAAAGAAAATCGCTTTTGACGTAGAAGCTCGAGAAGCTATTCGCAAAGGTGTTAAAATGTTGGCTCGTGCAGTCAAAGTGACATTAGGACCAAAAGGTAGAAATGTTATTTTAGAAAAAACATATGGTGCACCTCTCATCACAAAAGATGGTGTTAGCGTTGCTAAAGAAATTGAATTAGAAGACGCATATCAAAATATGGGTGCACAAATGGTCAAAGAAGTTGCGTCTAAAACTTCTGATATTGCTGGTGATGGAACTACTACTGCAACTGTCCTTGCTGAAGCTATTTTTGAAGAAGGATTGAAAAATGTAGTTGCTGGTGCTAATTCTATGGCAATCAAACGTGGTATTGATAAAGCTGTGGAAAAAGTGGTTGAGGAACTCATTTCCATGAGTGTTGGCATTCAAGATAAAACAGAAATTGCCCAAGTTGCAACGATTGCATCTAATAACGATAAGGTTATTGGAAATATTATTGCTGATGCTATGGAAAAAGTAGGAAAAGATGGGGTCATTACAGTAGAAGAAGGTAAAAGCTTAGAAACAAGTGTAACTCTTGTGGAAGGCATGCAATTTGATAAAGGCTATATTTCACCTCATTTTATCACAAATCCTGATGCTATGGAATGTGTGCTTGAAAATCCCTATATACTCATCCATGAGAAAAAAATTACAGCTGTAAAAGATCTTGTACCTATTTTAGAAAAAGTTGCCCAATCTGGCAAACCTCTTCTTATCATATCTGACGATTTAGAAGGTGAACCATTGGCAACACTTGTTGTAAATAAACTTCGTGGCATTTTTTCTTGTTGTGCTGTGAAATGTCCTGGATTTGGTGACAGAAAAAAAGCTATGTTAGACGATATTGCTGTTTTAACAGGCGGTATGGCTATTTCTTCTGACCTTGGACAAGAATTAGAAAATGTAGAATTAAGTGATCTTGGACGTGCTAAAAAAGTCATCGTCAGTAAAGATGAAACTATCATCATTGAAGGTGCAGGTGAAACAAAAGATATTCAAGGTCGCATTGCTCAATTACGTAAAGAAATTGAACTCACAGATTCTGATTATGATAGAGAAAAATTGCAAGAACGACTAGCAAAACTTGCAGGAGGAATTGCTGAGATCAATGTTGGCGCAGCCACAGAAGTCGAAATGAAAGAAAGAAAAGGTCGTGTAGAAGATGCATTGCATGCAACACGAGCTGCCATAGAAGAAGGCATTCTACCTGGTGGTGGTGTTGCTTTACTCCGTGCTCGCCATGTACTCCATGATCTTAAAGATCAAGTTACAGGTGATGAAATTACTGGCGTAGATATTGTATATCGTGCTCTAGAAGCTCCTATCCGTCAAATTGCTATCAACGCAGGGGTAGATGCACCTATCGTCGTTCAACAAGTATTGGCAGATAAAAATAAAAATTTCGGATACAATGCTGAAAATGGCGAATATGTAGATATGGTAAAATCTGGAATCATTGATCCTACAAAAGTAACTCGTTGTGCACTCTTAAATGCATCCAGCATCTCTGGTCTACTTCTCACCACAGAAGCAGTTATCAGTTCCATTCCAGAAGAAAAGAAAGCAATGCCTGGCGGTATGCCTGGTGGTATGGGAATGGGCGGTGGCATGCCAGGAATGTACTAAAAGACATAACAGTCGTTGCTAGTCGCTGTTAAATAGTATGAAAAATAATTGATGAGTATTGAATCCTATTGCCAAAAAGTGAATTTGCTTACAATGATGCTTTACTGATTGTGCTTGGATTCTATCATCAATTATTTTTTTTTATTTTAGTTCATATTTTGACAAAAATATCTTAATTAGATATTTTATTCATACTTTGATAAAAATATCTTAGTTAGATATTTTACTTTGATAAAAATATCTTAGTTAGTTAGATATTTTATTCATACTTTGACAAAAGTATCTTATTTGGTTAGAATGATGCTATACTGATTATGCTTGGGATTCTATCATCAATTATTTTTTTCAATCTTTTTATGCATGGATTCTATCTATCCATTATTTTTTTAATTCCTGACAAAAATATATCTATTTTGACAAAATTTTACCTGTTCTATTGTCCTGCATTAAAAAAAATGTTATGACCATGTGTATTTATTGGTAAACATAGGACTTAATTTTTTTTCAATAATCAATATTATGTATAAAAGAGAATAATATGAACCATGAAGTGCAAAAATTAGATGTAACACTTCCCTATAAGATCGCTGATATTGCATTGGCAGAATGGGGACGTAAAGAATTGCAACTTTCTGAAAATGAAATGCCAGGATTGATGGCAGTTCGAGAAAAATATGGGCCACAAAAGCCTTTGCAAGGGTTAAAAGTCATGGGCAGTTTGCATATGACTATCCAAACTGCTATGTTGATTGAAACACTTTTAGAATTAGGTGCAGATGTTCGTTGGGCTTCTTGCAATATTTATTCTACGCAAGACCATGCTGCAGCCGCCATTGCAAAAACAGGAAAAGTAGCTGTGTTTGCTTGGAAAGGGGAAACTTTAGAAGAATATTGGTGGTGTACTGAACAAGCTTTAACTTGGCCAGATGGTTCTGGACCAGATCTTATTGTGGATGATGGTGGCGATGCTACTCTTCTTATTCATAAAGGATATGAAGTTGAAAATAATCCAAGTCTATTAAAAGAAAAAACAGACAATAAAGAAATGCAAATTATTTTAGATAGATTGGCACATCGTTATCAACAAGATCCACAACATTGGCATAAAATTGCAAAAAATATTCGAGGTGTTTCTGAAGAAACAACAACAGGTGTTCACCGCCTATATCAAATGGCATCTAAAAATGAACTCTTATTCCCAGCCATTAATGTGAACGATTCTGTAACAAAATCAAAATTTGACAATCTCTATGGTTGTCGTGAATCTTTAGCAGATGGAATTAAACGGGGCACTGGCATTATGATTGCTGGTAAACTCGTTGTTATATGTGGTTATGGTGATGTTGGTAAAGGTTGTGCACAATCTATGCATGGATTTGGTGCACGTGTTGTGATTACAGAAATTGATCCTATTTGTGCTCTACAAGCATTAATGCAAGGTTATGAAGTGTCTACTATGGAAGAAATGGCATCCAAAGGTGATATTTTTGTTACAGCTACAGGCAATTGCGATGTTATCCGAGGCGAACATATGGAACAAATGAAAAATGAAGCCATTGTTTGCAATATTGGACACTTTGACAGTGAAATTGAAATGTCCTATTTGGAAAATAATCCTAAATGTACTTGTGAATCAATAAAACCACAAGTAGATAAATGGACTTTGGAATCTGGTAACAGCATTATTGTTCTTGCATCTGGTCGTCTTGTTAATCTAGGTTGTGCTAATGGTCATCCAAGTTTTGTGATGAGTACTAGTTTTACAAATCAATGTTTAGCACAAATTAAACTTGCTACAGAAAAATTGGAAAATAAAGTATATACTTTACCAAAAAAATTAGACGAAGAAGTTGCAAGACTCCATATTCAACGTCTAGGAGGTAAGCTTACAACGTTATCAAAAAAACAAGCAGATTACATAGGTGTCCCACAAGAAGGACCATTTAAACCAGAATTCTATCGCTATTAAAATCATTGCTTTGTTATTGTTACCTATATTAAAATTAGGAATTCAAAGAAAAATAAATTTTCTTCTTGACATTGTAATCTCATATGATATAATATAAAGCGTTATGCAACCGTAGCTCAGATGGTTCAGAGCGCCTGACTGTGGATCAGGAGGTCAAGGGTTCGACTCCCCTCGGTTGTATTTTTTTATGTCTATAGAATTTCAAGAAAGCTTAAGAATTATTCTTTTAAAATAATTTTTAAGCTTTTTTTTATAGGTGTACTATGAAAATTTTGATTTCAGATATAGTCAAAGCAACGCAAGGACAATGTTTTGGAGTTAATTTATCAGAATTTGTAGTAGATTTTACTACAGATAGTCGCAAAGTAAAAAAAGGGAGTTGCTTTATTGCTTTGCGAGGCGAACGATTTGATGGACATGATTTTATTCAAGATGTTGTTCAACAAGGTGCTAGCGTTTGTATAGTAGATCATAAAATAGAACATGCACCTTGTATTGTAGTACATAATACAATACAAGCTTTAGGCCAATTAGGAGTGTTGTATAGTACGTTATTTTCGCCCATTATGGTAGGCATTACAGGATCTGTAGGGAAAACAACAACTAAAGGATTCTTAGAAAATATTTTATCTCATCGCTTTTCTGTTTTATGTTCTCCGAAAAGTTTTAATAATAATATAGGCATTCCCTTAACTTTTTTTGAATTAAAAAAAGAACATGAAATTGTCATTATGGAAATGGGAACAAACCATCCAAGAGAAATTGCTGAATTATCTCAAATGGTACGACCTAAAATTGGCGTGTTGACTAGTGTTGCAGAATCCCATCTAGAAGGATTTGGTACATTAGAGGAAGTAGCCCGTGAAAAAGGCGATCTTCTAAAAGGTATGGATGAAAATTCTACCTTGATTTACAATGAAGATAATATTTTTTGCTCACAAATTGCAGAAAAATTTTCTGGTAAAAAAATAGGATATTCTATCAAAACATTATCCAACATACAATCAGATGCATTTCATATTTCTTTTGAATTAGAAAACATATCTTTTTTAGCAAATATTGCTGGAATGCATAATCTTTCTAATCTCTTGGCTGCGATTTTTGTTGCACATGAACTAGGAATGTCCTTTTCAGAAATAGCAAATACCATGGACAACGTTAAATTACCAGAAAGACGCCTAGAACGTACAGAATTGCAAAATATTGTTTTCCTCAATGATGCATATAATGCCAATCCAGCTTCTATGATTGTAGCTTTGCAATATTTAAAAACGTATCCAGGAAATCGACGCATTGCTATTTTAGGGAATATGTTAGAGTTAGGTGAAAAAAGCACTTTCTTTCACGAAAAAATAGGAGAATCTCTAGACAACATTTCCATTCTTTTTTGCATAGGAACATTAGCAAAACACATTTCCATAAAAGCAAAGCAACTATATCCTCATTTAGAAACATATACATATGAAACTTGGGAACATGCGAAACAACAATTGATAGACATCTTACAATCAGGCGATGTTCTATTATTTAAAGGTTCACGTCGTATGGAACTAGATCAATTATGTGATTATTGCATAGAACATATAAAAAACAACAATGAAAAATAAAATATATGTACATATTGCAAAACATATAAAAAACAACAATAGGAAAAATAATATGACAAAACAAGTTGTCTTTATTAGTGGTGGATTTAGTGGTGTGGGACGTTGTATTGGAGATATTTTTAAAGACAAAGGATACCATGTATATGGAACTTCTCGAAAAGTAACAGACATCGAAAATGAAAAATGGATTTTTAAAAGTACAAAAAATAATGGATTTTTAAGAATCATTCCTATGGACATTTGTCAAGAAGAATCAGTACAACAAGCCATTCAATATGTTTTTGAAAAAGAACAACAAATTGACATCTTGATTAATAATTCTGGGATAGTCACTGCAGGTGCTATTGAAGACATTACAGACCAAGAAGCCTTTCATCAATTCAATACAAATTTTTTTGGACACCATCGAGTATTGCGATACGTCCTGCCAATTATGCGAAAACAAAATTATGGATATATTTTCAATATTAGCTCTGTCAATGGATTTATTACTCTTCCCTTTCAATCTATGTACTGTGCATCAAAATATGCTTTAGAATCTCTTACAGAATCATTGCGAATCGAAGTTGCTCCTTTTAACATCAAAGCAATTCTCATAGAACCTGGTGATATGAAAACAGACAATACTGCCAATCGTACCTTTTCTAAAACTCAACAAGCCTACCAAACACGATTCCAACATTCCATGAACATAGTAGGAAAAAACGAACAATCAGGACCTACTCCTATTAAAGTCGCTCAAACTATCTTACGTACCTATCAAAAAAAACAAAATCCCATTCGTATTGTTATAGGCTGGCAATACAAACTCTTCTATTATGCAAAAAAATTTCTTCCTAGTAAACTCGTAGAATATGTTGTGCAAAAACTCTATTCATAAAAAACAAGGCAAACTTGCTCTGGGGACACAATGTTTACTCTGGGAACGCAATGTTGCTCTGGGGAAGTAATTTTGCTCTGGGGAAGTAATTTTGCTCTGGGGAAGTAATTTTGCTCTGGGGTGAATCTGCTCTGGGGAGAATCTGCTCTGGGGAGTTGCTCTGGGGAGGGAAATTTGCTCTGGGGAGTTGCTCTGGGGTGAATCTGCTCTGGGGAGAATCTGCTCTGGGGAGTTGCTCTGGGGATGTGTAAATTTACTCGGGGGAAAAATATTGCTCATAGAAACGTAAAAATGCGTAAAATGCATAGAAATACGTAGAAATGCATAGAAATGCGTAGGAGAAAAATGTTGCTCGGGAGAAAAATGTTGCTCGGAGGAGAATTTATAAAATTAGAAATTTTTTACATTTATTTTTTATGTTGTATGTTATACAATAGATGCAATTTATTCGTAATTTTATTTTTTTTTAAAGGATTTTTATGTTACGTAAAGTTTTTTTCCCTTATATACAGGGTATAGCAATTGGTATTGGAAATATTATTCCTGGAGTAAGTGGTGGGACGATTGCATTGATTTTAGGAATATATGAAAGATTATTGAATGCCATTACTAATATTCGTCTTAAAACTGTGATATCTTTTTTTTATATTTTTTCTAAACGTGATGTATTTTTAGAAGAGATGAAAAAATGTGATGTAGTATTTTTAATGCAATTGCTTTTAGGAGCTGTAACAGCTATTTTTAGTTTGTCTTATTTTTTTTCATATTTATTGGATTTTCATAGGGAAGCTACGTTTTCTTTTTTTACAGGGCTAATTTTATTTTCTGTTTTTGTACCGTATAAGATGTTGACAAGACGTTCTTATAAAGAATGGATAGGTCTTATTGTAGGAGTTATTTTTGTTGTTTTATTAGGTGTAATGCAAAATATGCAAGAATATAATGCAGTTCAACAATTGCAACAAAAGGAAGTAAAAGTAGAACAATTGCAAAGTTCTGCTACAAAAACATTGTCATATATACAAAGCGATGGTCAAGTGACGTTTACAAAATATGTGATTTATTTTTTAGCAGGAATCATTGCTATTTCTGCAATGATTTTGCCTGGAATTAGTGGTTCTTTTGTTTTGCTTTTGATAGGCTTATATTATGAAATTTTAGTAGCCTTAAAATATTTTTATTTTCCTACTCTTATAAGTTTTGCTTTAGGATGTGTTGTTGGATTGCTTCTTTTTTCTCACTTTTTAAAATGGATTTTAAAACATTTCTTTAATGTTACTCTTGCTTTTTTAATTGGTCTTATTATTGGCTCTTTGTATTGTATGTATCCTTTTAAAGAAATTTTTTATATTCATAATGTTCCCTTTTATACGTTTCCTAAGTTGCCTGATATAAATATGCATTTTTTTGTTTGTTTGATTTTGTTTTTTGTAGCTGGTTTTGTAGTTCTTTTGCTAGAAAAATTGAGTCAATATAGCACACAACAATGATTTTTGCTAGAAAAATTGAGTCAACATAGCACACAACAATGATTTTCTCGAGCATAAAAGAAAATTAAAGTTATCCATGTTGTCAGGAAAAATATATTATAAATAAATAAAAAATATATTGTATAGAGTATTTTAAGAAATTTGTTTGTTATATTTTTCTTGACAATATAGTCGTGTGTGGTACAATAAATAAATAAGCCAAAGTGGCGAAAATGGCAAACGCGTACGGTTCAGGTCCGTATGGGAGCAATCCCCTGCAGGTTCAAGTCCTGTCTTTGGCATTTTTTTTATCTCTTCCTAAAATCCTATATTCTGAATTTCTTCTGATTTTTTTTCCATCCTTTATTTCCCCTGAGCAACTTCTCCTCGGAGCACTTCCCCAGAGCAGATTAACTCCCCTGGCAACTTCTCCCCAGAGTAAAATTCCCCAGAGCAACTCCGCCCCCAGAGCAACATTCCCTCCCAGAGCAACATCCCCTTCCCAGAGCAGATTCTCCTCAGAGCAACATTTCCCTCCCAAAAGCAACATCCCCAGAGTAATGGATGCAGTAAAACATTGCTTTTATTGATGACCAAAAGCATATAATAAAAAGATCGTAGCTTAGCTGTTGCGGTCTTTTTTTTGTATTTATGTTGAAAAAAAGATAGTAGCTTAGCTATTGCGGTCTTTTTTTTATGTTGAAATTTTAAAGGTTTTAGGCTTTGAAATGCTTGTTGAGAGTGTTATAGTATTGATAAATGAACTTATAAATGACAAGAGAGAGGTAATGATGGCAAGGTTGCATCTCTAAAATAAGGTACAGGATAAGAAATGAAAAGTACTATAGAAAAAAGTTGCTATATTTTTTTAAGGAGTTTGGAAATGAATTCCATCAATGAATTGTTAGAAAATGCACAGGTGGAATGGAAACAATTAGAAGAAGTTTGTCAAATAAAAGCAGGACAAGAGATCACGAAAAAAGAAATAGCAAAAAATATAGGAATATATCCTGTAATTAGTAGTGGAAAGGAGCCGCTAGGATTTATCAATACATGGAATACAGAGAATGATCCTATAGGAATAACAACAAGAGGAAATGGAGTTGGGTCTATAACTTACCAAGAAGGTAGATATTTTAGGGGAAATTTAAACTATGCAGTTACTATTCATGATATTAGTAAAGTGAATTGCAGGTTTTTATATCATGTATTGATCAATGAGCAAGATGAGATTCATAAATTGTGTACATTTAGCGGAATTCCTGCACTGAATGCTTCCTCATTAAAAAAATTAGAAATTCCTATCCCATCTATAGAAATACAAGTAGAAATTGTAAAAATATTAGATAAGTTTACAAGTTATATTGCTGAATTACAAGTTGAATACCAAGCTAGGATAAAACAATACGAATATTACAGAAATTTATTATTCAGTGACGAATATTTACATAAAATTTCTAAAAACATAGATAAATTAGGAAATAATATAGGATTTCAAGAGTTTTCTCTTGAACATATTGTTCAACTTAAACACGGGAAAGATTGGAGACAATTAGGACAAGGAGAAATTCCGGTGTATGGAACTGGTGGGAAAATGAATATTTATGTAGATAAATATTTATATAATAAACCTAGTGTGCTTATACCAAGAAAAGGTTCAATAGAAAATTTATTTTATTTGGAAGAACCTTTTTGGAATGTAGGAACAATTTTTTATACTGAAATTAATGAAGAGGAAATTTTACCTAAGTATTTTTATTATTTTATTGAAAATTATAATCTAAAGTCTTTAAGTACAGATTTCACTCGACCCAGCCTTACTCAAGATGTATTAAAAAAAATAAAAATAAAACTACCTTCTAAAAAAATCCAAAATAAAGTGGTTGAAATTTTAGATAGTTTTCAATCATTGATGGAAGATAGGAAAGGTTTATTGCCAAAAGAAATAGCATTGCGACAAAGACAATATGGATACTACAGAGAGAAATTATTGCATTTTCCGTAAATACATTGTGTATTGATCAAAATCTCTGATATCATGGTTTTCTTCAAGCATTTTCAAGAACGAATCGTATTTTTAATAAAGTGAAAATTTTTTTAACTATTGATTGTTTTAGAGATTTAGAAAAAGCAACAAGGAATGCCATGAAGACTTTTAATGATGAAAATAATGTAAATATTATATTGAAAAAAATATATAGTTTTTTATATAGAATCCCTTTATATTTTTTGTAAGTCATGAAAAAAATATTGGATTCTATAGAAAAAAAATGTCATAATACGGAAAAGGATAGTTTTGAAAATAGAATTCAAGTAAATGTTCTTTTAGAGAGGAGGTGAGCCATGAAAGATATTTTGAGCATTTTTAGTTGGGTTGCATCAAATTTAGTAGAGAGTCTTTGTCCTAATAATATTGTAACAGAAAAAATTCAAGAAGAACTCAAGCGATATAGAGAAAGTGCGTATCTTATTGCTGGTAAAGTAAAATCAGCTTGGGAAGAGTCGATTCAAATTTTAGAGATGTCTTTAGGAGGTGGAAGTTGGTTAGCTCCTCTGAGTCGTAAACAAATTGCAGAACGTTTTGAAAAAGAAATTATCCGACCTTTTGCAACTCAAAATAATCTTGAGGGTGAAGAATTAGAAAAGTATTTACAAGCTGCTTTGTCTCAATGCCAAGAATTAAAAAAAATTGCCAATACTATTATTCATTTCCATGATATGAATGAAGAAGTGCTATTAGAGGCTTTAGTGGAATCGCCTATTAAAGGCGTGGATCGCGAGGATTTAGGCGTTATTATCATTGATTTAATCCAAACTCGTTTGCCCCACGCAAAAGAATTATTAGCTTTATTATGGTATCGAAATATTCTTTTAGAAGGCATAGTCACTCATTTTAATTTTCAAGTGGCACGAAATCCAAAATTAGCAGAAGTTGTAAATCGATTGGATCACCAGCGAGTTCGACAAGACCTTTTATTAGTCAAAACTCAAATGCAAGAGCTTTTGCAAGAAGGCAACTACATAGAAAGTGGAAAACTAGCAGCACGTCTATCAAAATTAGCTTCTGTTGATGAAATCTTTCAATTACAAGAAGATTATAAAAGTTTATATGGCACGATGCTCTCTAGATTTGATAAAGTGGACGAAGACCATATTGAAATTAAAGACAAATTAGACCAAGCCTTGCATTTATTAGATCAATTGCAACAAATCCAGCAAAAGCAATCGCAAAGTTTAAAAATTACATCAAATCCTGATGCAGTTCACTCTAGTCCCCAAGAATTACAAATTATTGAAGAGCTTACTAGTATTGTTGGTTCGCTGGGATGGCAACAGTTTCCTGAATCACAAAGAGGCTATGTTGCAAATAGCATGGCTGTTTCCTTATATTGTTCTGAAAAAGTACAACAAGCATTGACTCTTATAGAAGAAGCTTTAGCAGAAAATATACATTCTCCTGATCTCTATTTTAATTATTTTCAAGCCTTGCAAGTCAATAACCAAAATGAAAAAGCAGTAGAAATTTATAATAAATATATAGAAAATAGAACAGATTATGCCTTATTTCCACCAGATCAATATAAAATGATTGACATTCTCGGACGCGGTGTTATGGGAGTTGTGTATAAAGCTTTAGATTTACAAACAAAAAGGCATTTAGCTATTAAAGTTTTGCAATTACCAGAAGAGTGGTATCCAGGTGCTAAAGCACGTTTTATTCAAGCAACAAAAACAGCAACAGAACTTCACCATCCCAATATTGTCAATGTTTATGCTTTACATAATGAAGATACAGAAACTCCTTGTATGGTTATGGAATATTTAGATGGTGTGACTTTAACTAAACAAATTTACGACCATGGTCCATATTCTTTAGAAAAATCATTAGAAATTGCATACAATATTGCCCAAGGCTTAGAGTATGCACACCAACAATATATTGTGCATAGAGATTTACGCCCTGGGAACATTATATTAATGGATAGAGGTCCTGTGATTATTGATTTTGGTCTTGCAAAATCTATCAAAAATTCTAATGTTTCCAAGAATAAAGAATCTTACTATACTTTATATTACTCATCTCCAGAACAACGCCGAGATTTTCATAATGTAGACATCCGTAGTGATATTTATTCTTTTGGAAAAACATTATACTACTTATTCACAGGCGAAGAACCCTATGACATTGATTGGAATGATTTACCAGAAATTGTACGCCCCATTATTAAAAAAGCAACAAGAAAACGACCTGAAAATCGATACCAAAATATGCACGAAGTCATTGAAGACATATTAAAAGCAAAAAAAGGAGAAAAACCAAGCGAGCCAACTTATACAGATACAGATAGGATATCACTAACACTGATAGAAGAGTACTTACAAACAGAAATACCTCAAACTTGGATTGACCCTTCTCAAGCTAGATGGGAAGATATAGAAAAAGGTGAAATTTTCTATCATAAAGACCAATCAACCATGATTTACATACCTAAAGGCGAGTTTCTCATGGGAAATGATAATACAGAATATAACCAGGCACCTACTCATATAGTCTATCTTGATGACTACTTTATAGATAAATATCTAGTGACAAACAAACAATATGCACTATTCCTGCAAGCTATGAGTGAATTTGACACACATCCCACAATATGGTGTCATCCTGATGAGCCTTGGGATAAAACACATATACCACAATTTTGGTATCGTACAGAATGGACACAAGATGACTATCCCGTAGTTGGTTTAGATTGGTGGGATGCATATGCATATACAAAATGGGCTGGGAAAAGCTTACCAACAGAAGCAGAATGGGAAAAAGCAGCACGAGGTCCTGAAGGAAATCGCTATCCATGGGGAAATGATCCTCCTAGCGTAGATCTATGTAATTACAATATACGATACTCCCACACTACTTCTGTTAAACTCTTTCCTAAAGGTCGTTCTTATTATGGCTGTTATGATATGGCAGGAAATGTAGGCGAATGGTGCGTAGACTGGTATGATCCAGAATATTATAAAAAAAGCTTACGCATTAATCCAAGAGGTGCCTCAGTTGGTACTGCTCGAGTTGTGCGCGGAGGACATTGGGCATGCGATGCATATCAATTACAAACTACTACACGTTTTCATGAACTTTCTCCCAATGACTATAATCCACGTACAGGATTTCGATGCATTAAGATATTTAAATCTGTTGCTACATTTTAAAAAAAATACATAATGATATTAGGAAAGGAATATAAATAGGAAAAGTATAAGGGTTACCAACTGCTTTAAATAATCTATAAAATTCTATAAAATAATATAAATATTTTATAGAATTATGTGAAAATATCAAAGCTGATTTAACACTAAAAGATAGAGTGTATATTTGTAATGAATGTGGTTTAAAAATAGACAGAGATTACAATGCAAGTTTGAATTTACTAACAGAATTAAAAAAACAAATAGGCAA